>NZ_JBNNOB010000006.1:0-56225 GCF_050274375.1 Sphingomonas sp. NPDC019816 | reverse complement strand
ACGGCGCAGGTGCGCGGCACGGTGCGCAACGCCGATGGCGGCCCCGCCGCCGGCGCGCAGATCGCCGCCGTCAACACCGGCACCAACCAGACCTTCCGCCAGACCGCCGACGCGCAGGGCAATTACGTGCTCGGCGGGCTTCGTCCCGGCCAATATCGCATCACCGCCACCGCGACCTCGGGTGAGACGGTGACTCAGGTGGTCGTCGTGTCCATCGGCCAGTCGGCGACGCTCGACCTGACGCTGGGCACCGCGACGCAACCGGGCGGCGCGGACGCGGCGGACATCGCCGGCGGCGGCACCGACACCGTCGAGGGCAACGAGATCGTCGTCACCGGCGGCCGCCTGGTCGAAACCAAGACCAGCGAAATCGCGACCAACATCTCGCAGGAGCAGATCCGCACCCTGCCACAGACCGATCGCAACTTCCTCAGCTTCGCCGCGCTCGCGCCGGGTGTCCGCTACAATGACAGCGAGACCGACAAGAGCTTCTCCTCGGGCGCCTCGCCCGCCGGCCAGGTCAACGTCTTCATCGACGGCGTCAGCTACAAGAACAACGTGCTCGACAGCGGCGTCGCAGGCCAGGAGGACAGCCGCGGCAATCCCTTCGGCCAGCTGGCGGTCGGCGAGTTCCGCGTCCTGACCCAGAATTACAAGGCCGAATATGAACAGGCCGGCGCCGCGATCATCACCGCGACGACCAAGTCGGGCACCAACGAATTCCATGGCGAGGCGTTCGCGCAATATACCGACCGCAACCTGTCCTCGACCGACTATTTCGTGAAGCAGGCCGGGCTGCCCAAGCCCGCCTTCGAGCGCAAGCAATATGGCATTTCGCTGGGCGGTCCGATCATCAAGGACAAGCTGTTCTTCTTCGCCGCCTATGAAGGCAATGACCAGAACCGCGCGTTCAACGTCCGCCTCCAGAACCGCACGCCCGAAAACGTCGCGCGCTTCGGCCAATATGAAGGCGCGTTCGTCAGCCCGTTCCGCGGCGACTTCTATTTCGGCAAGCTGACCTTCGTCCCCGACGATCGCCAGACCTTCGACCTGATCGTCAGCAAGCGCGTCGAAACCGACATCACCGGCTTTGGCGGCGCGTCGACCAACGCCTATTCCAACGCGCTGAACAAGAAGAACAACGTCGACACCTATATCTATCGCTGGACCTATCGCGGCGACAGCTTCATCAACGAGTTCAACGCCAGCTATCTGAACTACACCTACAACCCGACCTCGCTCGATCCGAACAGCAGCACGTTCAACTATCAGGGCGTGATCCGCTTCGGCGGCAAGGAAAGCACGCAGCGGATCAGCCAGTCGAGCTATACGCTGCGCAACGACCTGACCTGGACCGGGATCGACAACCACGTCATCAAGGGCGGCATCCGCTTCGCCTTCCAGGATTATACGTTCCTGAAGAACTTCTTCGTTCAACCCTTCTACGACTTCCGCAACGATCCGACCAACGGGCTGGACTTCTCCTTCCCCGCGACCGCGCAGATCGGCATCGGCAATCCGCGCATCGCCGCGTCCAACTCGCAGCTCGGCCTGTATCTGCAGGACGACTGGGACGTGACCGACAAGCTGCAGGTCAATGTCGGCCTGCGCTGGGATTATGAGAGCAACCTGTTCAACAATAACTATCGCACGCCGGACGCCGCCGCCGCGTTGCTGCGCCAGTTGCCGCAGACCTCCTATTTCAACTCGGCCGATTACATCACCGACGGCACGAACCGCCCGCCCTTCCTGGGCGCGTTCCAGCCGCGCGCCGGCTTCTCCTATGACTTCAAGGGGGATCAGAGCACGGTGCTGTTCGGCGGCTATGGCCGCTATTACGACCGCAACGTGTTCAACAACACGCTGGATGAGCAATTCCGCCTGCAATATGCTTACGGCTCGCTGTTCTTCTCGCGCGATGGCCGCCCGCGTGCCGATGGCACGCCGACCGTGGTGTGGAACGACCGCTATCTGACGCGCGACGGCCTGCTCTCGCTGATCGCCAATGCGCAAACCGGCCAGCCCGAGCTGTTCGCGGTCAAGAACAACGCCCGCCCGCCCGTCACCGACCAGTTCACGCTGGGTGTGCGCCAGCGCGTCGGCATCTTCCAGGCGAGCCTGAGCGGCAGCTATGTCGCGGGGCGCAACGGCTATACGCATCTGTTCGCCACCCGGAACGCCGACGGCACATGCTGCAATGTCGGGGATGGCAGCCCGACGCGCAATGCCGGCTTCTCGAACGTGCTGATCGGCTATGACGGGCTGAAGACCCGCTACAAGGCGCTCTTCTTCACGCTCGACAAGACCTATACGCAAAGCTCGGGCTGGGGCTTCAACCTGGCCTATACGCTGTCGAAGGGCGAGCAGAACGGCAACGACCTGTTCAGCCTGCAATATGCGACGCCCGACGCCTATGGCTATCGCCCGCGCCCGGGTGACGAGCGTCACCGGCTGGTCCTGTCGGGCATCGTCGACCTGCCCTTGGGCTTCAAATTCTCGACCATCACCACGCTGGGCAGCGGCAGCGCCTATCAGGTGACCGACGAGACGCGGGGCAGCACGCCCAGCCAGGTGCAGGTCTATACCGTCTATCCGCCCAAGAATTGCATCAAGGGCGTCGCCGCCTTCTGCGAGGTCAACATGACGCTCCAGAACGACATCGAGATCTTCTCGGGCCACAAGCTCAACGTCGCGGTCGATCTGCTCAATGCGTTCAACAGCAAGAATTTCGGCGGCTTCGACGATTTCACCAACGCCACCGATCCGTTGACGCAGCTGCCGCGCGAGTTGATCACCCTGCCCCGCCGGGTGCAGTTCCGGGTCGGCTATCGCTTCTGACGATCGGCCGGGCCGGGGGTGCGATCCCCCGGCCCGGCAAGGCTCTGAATACGAAGGACCGACCATGTATGATCGCCGCCGCTTGCTGGGTCTGGGCGGCCTGAGCCTGGCCGCGTTGATGACGGGCTGCACGGACCGGCAGGGGCGCGTTGCACCGCCGCGGATCATCCCCGCCGCCCAGCCCGACCTGATCCGCGATTTGCAGGAGCGGACCTTCCGCTTCTTCTGGGAGACGACCGACGCCGAGACGGGCCTCGCGCCCGATCGCTGGCCGACGCCGTCTTTCGCCTCGATCGCGGCGGTGGGTTTCGCGCTGACCGCCTATCCGGTCGGCGTGGTCAATGGCTGGATCACCCGCGAGGAGGCGCGCGCACGCACGCTGACCACGCTGCAATTCTTCGCCGACGCGCCGCAGGGGCCGGGCGAGACGGGGTTCAGCGGCTACAAAGGCTTTTTCTATCACTTTCTCGGCGTGACCAAGGGGTTGCGCTTCGCCCGGTGCGAGCTGTCGACGGTCGACACCGCGCTGCTGCTGGGTGGCATCCTCTTCGCGCAAAGCTGGTACGACGCCGATCATCCCGACGAGGCGCGGATCCGCACGCTCGCCGACCAGATCTACGGCGCGGTCGACTGGACCTGGATCACCCCGCGTGCGCCGCTCCTCTCGATGGGCTGGCATCCCGAGAGCGGGTTCATCAAGTCCGACTGGGACATTTATAACGAGGGGATGCTGCTCTATCTGCTGGCGCTCGGCTCCCCGACCCATCCGCTGCCCGAAGGCACCTGGGCCGCCTGGTCGAGCCGGTTCGAGAGCAGCTGGACCGATCGCTGGGGCGAGCCGCATCTGCACTTCCCGCCGCTGTTCGGCCATCAGTACAGCCATGTCTGGGTCGATTTCAAAGGCATCCGCGACCCCTATATCGCGTCCAAGGGCATCGATTATTTCGAGAACAGCCGCCGCGCCGCCTATGCGCAGCAGCGTTATGCGATCGCCAATGCCGGACGCTGGCGGGGTTATGGTGCGGATGTCTGGGGGCTGACCGCCTGTGACGGGCCGGGCGATTTCGGCCTGACGATCGACGGCGTACGCCGGCAATTCTACAGCTATTCGGCACGCGGCCCCGGCGACCGCGACGACGGCA
Source organism: Sphingomonas sp. NPDC019816 (assembly GCF_050274375.1). Taxonomy (NCBI): domain Bacteria; kingdom Pseudomonadati; phylum Pseudomonadota; class Alphaproteobacteria; order Sphingomonadales; family Sphingomonadaceae; genus Sphingomonas; species Sphingomonas sp. NPDC019816. The sequence goes on along the minus strand of NZ_JBNNOB010000006.1, from coordinate 52,245 downwards.
CGCTGGCCCCGACCGCGGCGGCGGGATCGATCGCCTTCGCCCCCGACATCGCCATCCCGGCGGTGCGCACGATGCACGACCGCTATGGTTCGGCCATCTATGGCAAATACGGCTTTCTCGATGCGTTCAACCCGACGCTGACCGCCCCGCCCGAGCCGTTGAAGCATGGCGAGATCGTCCCCGGCATCGGCTGGGTCGACAGGGATTATCTGGGGATCGACCAGGGGCCGATCGTCACGATGATCGAGAATCACCGCACCGGCCTGATCTGGAAGACGATGCGACGGAACCCGCATCTCCGGCGCGGATTGCTAAGGGCAGGATTCACCGGCGGCTGGCTGAACGGATAGCGGCCGCCCCCTTTTGGGAAGGCGGCCATGACCGACACCATCCTGATCACCGGCGCATCGGCCGGACTGGGCGCGGACTTCGCGCGGGCGCTGGCGAAGAAGCCGGTGACGCTGGTGCTGACCGCCCGGCGGACCGACCGGCTGGCTGCGCTGGCACAGGAACTGGGCCAGCGGCCGGGCGTGAAGGTGCATGTCGTCTCCGCCGACCTGGGGCAGGCCGAAGGGGTGAAGGCGCTCCTCGACGGTATCGCGGATCGCGGGCTGCATATCGACACGCTGATCAACAATGCCGGTTACGGCGCGCTGGGGCCGTTCGCCGAGGGCGATCTGGCGACGCAGCTGGGGATGATCGACCTCAATGCCCGCGCGCTCGTCGCGCTGACCCATGCGCTGCTGCCGCCGATGCTGGCGCGCGGACGTGGCCGCGTATTGAACGTCGCCTCGACCGCCGCCTTCCAGCCGGGGCCGTATATGGCGGTCTATTATGCCAGCAAGGCGTTCGTGCTGCACTTCTCCGAGGCGCTGCACGAGGAGGTGAAGGGACGTGGCGTGACCGTCACCGCGCTGTGTCCGGGGCCGACCGACACCGAGTTCGCCGATGTGGCGGGCATGGCGCAGACGCCGCTGTTCGAGCGCTTTGCCGGTACGTCCGAGCAAGTGGTGCGCGACGGGCTGGAGGCCCTGGAACGCGGCCAGGCGGTGATGGTGTCGGGGCTGCTCAACCGGCTGACCGCCGCGAGTACGCGGGTCGCACCGCGCGGGGTGTTACGGCGGGCTGTCGCCAGGCTTCAGAGTGGGCGGCAATAGATTTTTGTTCGCGCGGAGGCGCGGAGACGCGGAGGTGATCGGCCCAGCCGCAGGCTGCCTCCGTTCCAAGCAGCGCGGCTTCGTCTGCCGATCGATGGGGCGGACTCCAGTCCGGCACGTCCAGCCACCCCCGCGTCTCCGCGCCTCCGCGCGAACCTATTCTCCGCTACGGGTCGCCCGCACGCTGTCGAAGGCATAGAGCGCGCACCCGGCCCAGATCAGTGCGAAGGTCACGATGTGGACCGGCTTCAACGGCTCGCCGAACAGCAGCACGGCCTGCGCGAATTGCAGCGTCGGGGCGAGATATTGCAGCAGCCCCAGCGTCGAATAACGCATCCGCCGCGCCGCCGCCGCGAACATCAGCAGCGGCGCCGCCGTCACCGCCCCCGCCAGGATCAGCAGCATGTCGAGATGCCGGTCGACGCCGAACGCCGCCGTCCCATTCCCGCTCGCCTGAAGCAGCACCGCCAATGCGGGCGCGGCCAGCAACAGCGTCTCGACCGTCAGGCCGCCCAGCGCGTCGATCGCGGCGATTTTGCGCACCAGTCCATAGAAGCCGAAGGACAGCGCCAGTGCCAGCGAGATCCAGATCGCCCCGCCCCCGCTGATCGCCAGTATCGCCACGCCGATCGCCGCGATGCCGACCGCGATCGCCTGCCCCCGGCGGATTCGCTCGCCCAGCAGCGCGACGCCGAGCGCGACATTGATCAGCGGATTGATGAAATAGCCGAGGCTCGCCTCCAGCACATGGTTGTTCTGGACCGACCAGATATAGACCATCCAGTTGATCGCGATCAGCGCGGCACTGGCGCAGAGCAGCAACAGCGTCCGCCCCCGCGTCGCCGCCAAGATCGCCTTGCCCCGCCGAAGGATCAGCACGATCGCCGCCAGCAGGATGAGCGACCAAAGAATACGATGCGCCAGTACCTGAAGCGCGGGCACACCCTTCAACAGCTTGAGATAGAGCGGTAATATGCCCCAGCTGACATAGGCCCCGATACCGAGCAGCAGGCCGGTGCGGGCAGGTTGAGCGGTCGTCATGCCGCCCCTGTTCACGCTCGGGCGGCGGATGGCAAGGCCGGGGTTCAGCCCGCGACCATGCCTTCGACCTCGACCGCGCCGCCATGGTTGACGACCCGGCCCGACACCATGCCGGTGATCCGCACCCGTGCGCCGGGCTCGACGATGACGTCGCCGGCGATCATGCCCTTGATCGTCGCATGGACGCCGGGGGCGACGACGACATCACCGCCGACCATCCCGCGCACCGTTCCGTCCGACGTCACTGCGACCGATCCCGCCGTCATTCCACGCATGGCATCCTCCTGTCGAAGGTAGGACGCCCGGGGGCGGGATTTGGTTCGAGGCCTGAGCATGGCCTTAGACTTCGCTCAGGCTGAACGGAGGTTGGAAAACAATACCAACAGCCGTTCGCGCTGAGCGAAGTCGAAGCGCACGCCCCGCCCTCGCCCAGCGAGCAACCTCAATCCGCGAACAGCATCACCGGCGTTTCCAGCAGCCGCTTGAACGCCTGAACATAGCTCGCCGCGTCATAGCCATCGACCACCCGGTGATCGCAGCTGATCGACAGGTTCATCAGCTTGGCCCGCGCGATCGTCTCGCCGCCGCGCCCGTCGGAGCGGAAGACGGGACGCTCGACGATCCGGTTCGGCCCGATGATCGCCACCTCGGGCCGGTTGATGACCGGCGTCGTCGCGATACCGCCGAGCGGCCCGAGCGAGGTCAGAGTGATCGTGCCGCCACCCATGTCGCCACTCGCGATGCTGCCCGCCCGCGCGGCTTCCGCCAGACGGCCGATCTCGGTCGCCAGCTGCCAGACATTGCGGCTCTCGGCATTGCGGATCACGGGGACCATCAGCCCCGCCGGAGTCTGCGTCGCCATGCCCATGTGCACCGCACCCGAACGGTTCACCACGCCCGCCTCGTCGTCATAACGCGCGTTGAGCATTGGGAAGTTGGGCAGCGTCTTGCAGATCGCGACGATGAGGAGCGGCAGCATCGTCAGCTTGGGTCGGTTGCCCCGGCCTGCGTTCAGCTGTGCGCGCGTCTCCTCCAGCGCCGTGACGTCAATTTCCTCGACATAGGTGAAGTGCGGGATGGCGCGCTTGGACGCGGCCATGTTTTCGGCGATGCGGCGCCGCATGCCGATGACGCGCACGGCTTCGTCGGCGCGGGGGCTGCGGGCGGGGGTATAACCCTGGCCCGAACCGTAGCGCAGGAACGCGTCCAGGTCCGAATGGCGCACCCGGTCGCCCTCGGCAGGCTTCACACTGGCGAGATCGATGCCCAAGTCCTGCGCCCGCGCCCGAACAGCGGGCGAGGCTAACACCTTCTTCTCCTGCTCCCTCTCCCCTTGTGGGAGAGGGTCGGGGTGAGGGGTGGCCACGGGCGATTCGGCAGGGGTTTCGGCTTGCGGCGCTGCCCCCTCACCCCCGCCCTCTCCCACGAGGGGAGAGGGAGATTGCGCTTCTTCGACGCCGGGGTTTTCGGCTTCCAGCACCGCTTCCTCGGTGGCGGGCGATACGGCTTCTTCGACCACATCGGTCTCGATCACCATCAGCGCCGCGCCGATCGGTACCTGGTCGCCGACCTCGCCCGCCAGTTCGACGATCGTACCCGACACGGGCGATTCCATCTCGACCGTCGCCTTGTCGGTCATCATGTCGGCGACTGACTGGTCTTCCTCGACCCGGTCGCCGAGCTTGACGTGCCACGCGACGATCTCGGCCTCGGAGATGCCTTCGCCGATATCGGGCAGGCGGAAGGTGAAACGAGCCATGTCAGGCGTCCTTCAGCAAGTTCTTGAGCGCCTGGCCGATACGGACCGGGCCGGGGAAATAGGCCCATTCCAGGCTGTGCGGATAGGGCGTGTCGAAGCCAGTCACGCGCGCGATCGGCGCTTCGAGGTGATAGAAGCAGCGTTCCTGGACCAGCGCGGACAGCTCGGCGCCAAAGCCCGCCGTGCGGGTCGCCTCGTGGACGATCATGCAGCGGCCGGTCTTCTTCACCGACTCCTCGATCGCCTCGATGTCGAGCGGGATAAGCGTGCGCAGGTCGATGATCTCGGCATCCACCCCCATCTCGGCCACCACGGCGGCGCAGACATGGACCATCGTGCCGTAGCACAGGATCGTCACCGCCTCTCCCGCGCGCACCGTCGCCGCCTTGCCCAGCGGGATGCGGTAATAGCCGGTCGGCACCGCGCCGCCGGGATGCTTGGACCAGTTCTCCGCCGGGCGATCCCAATGGCCGTTGAACGGGCCGTTATAGATGCGCTTGGGCTCGAAGAAGAGGACAGGGTCATTGTCCTCGATCGCGGCGATCAACAGGCCCTTGGCATCGTACGGAGTCGCCGGGATCACCGTCTTGATGCCGGAGACATGGGTGAAGATGCCCTCGGGGCTCTGGCTATGCGTCTGGCCGCCGAAGATACCGCCGCCGAAGGGTGAGCGCACGGTGATCGGCGCGGTGAATTCCCCCGCCGAGCGATAGCGCAGCCGCGCCGCCTCGCTGACCAGCTGGTCGAGCGCGGGGTAGATATAGTCGGCGAACTGGATTTCCGGCACTGGGCGCAGGCCGTATGCGCCCATGCCAACCGCGACCCCGATGATACCGCATTCGGTGATCGGCGTGTCGAAGACGCGGGTCTTGCCATATTTCTTCTGCAGGCCGGCGGTGGCGCGGAAAACGCCGCCGAAATAGCCGACATCCTCGCCCATCACGACCACGTCTGGGTCGCGCGCCATGACCACGTCCATGGCGGAGTTGATCGCCTGGATCATGTTCATGCGGGTGGTTTCGCCCGTTTCGTCAGGGGTATCCGTCATAGTGTCGCTCACTGTCCCTCTCCCATCGGGAGAGGGAGGGAGGCGCAGAGCGCCGGGAGGGTGAGGGTCCAAGCGGGGGAGTTCATTTCCGCGCCCATGGCCGTCCGCTCGCTTCTTCTTCGTCGAGCATCTGCTGGCGCTGCTCGCGCAAGTGCCAGGGCATCTCCTCGAACACGCCGTCGAACAGGCTGTCGAGCGGCTGGTGCAGGCCGTGGCCCAGGATACCGTTCGCCTCGGCCGCCTTTTGCGCGGCACGGACTTCCTCGGCGACTTCGCGGTCCTGTTGCGCGTGACGATCCTCGTCCCACTCGCCGAGCGCGATCAGATGGTCCTTCAACCGCCGGATCGGATCGCCCAGCGGCCAGGCGGTCGGCTCGCCCGCCGAGCGGTACTGCGTAGGATCGTCGGAGGTCGAATGGCCCTCGGTACGATAGGTGAAATGCTCGATCAGCGTCGCGCCCTGGTTGGTCCGCGCACGCTCGGCGGCCCATTGCGTCGCGGCATAGACCGCCAGTGCGTCATTCCCGTCGACGCGCAACCCCGCAATGCCATAGCCGATCGCGCGCGCGGCAAAGGTCGTCGCCTCCGCGCCCGCGAAACCGGAGAAGCTGGAGATCGCCCATTGGTTGTTGACGACGTTCATGACCACCGGCGCGCGGTAGACGGCGGCGAAGGTGCAGGCCGAGTGGAAATCGCCCTCGGCCGTCGAGCCCTCGCCGCACCATACGGCGGCAATGCGGGTATCGCCCTTGGCGGCCGAGGCCATCGCCCAGCCCACCGCCTGCGGATATTGCGTCGTCAGATTGCCCGAGATCGAGAAGAAGCCGGCTTCCTTGGCGGAATACATGATGGGCAACTGCTTGCCGCCCAGCCGATCCGCGCTGTTGGAATAGATCTGGTTCATCATGTCGGTGAGCGGCCAGTCGCGCGCGATGAGCAGCCCCTGCTGACGGTAGGAGGGGAAGCACATATCCTCATAATCCAGCGCATGGGCGGCGGCGACGGCGACCGCCTCCTCGCCCAGCGCCTTCATGTAGAAGCTGGTCTTGCCCTGACGCTGCGCGCGGAACATGCGCTCGTCGAACGCACGGAGCAGCACCATGTGGCGCAGCATCCGGCGAAGCCGATCGGGCGAGAGCTTGGGGTCCCAGGGGCCGATGGCGCGGCCCTCGTCGTCCAGCACGCGGACCAGCGTATAGGCGAGTTCGTGAAAGCTGTCGGCGGGCGCGGCAGTGTCCGGGCGGCGCTGGGCACCGGCGGGCGGAACCTCGACACTGGCGAAGTCGACCGCATCGCCCGGCCGGAATTTCGGCTCGGGCACATGCAGTTGCAACGGGGCCAAATTGGCGCGCGAATGGCCTTCGGGCGGCACGGCCATGCTCTCTCCTCAACGCTTCGCCCGATTCTGCTCGGGTCGTTGCTATCTTTCAACCGGATGACATTTTATTTCAAGCGCCTTTTGGGGGCGTTGATCGGCTGAACGCGTCGAGTGGTGGTGTTTCTCCCTCTTTCCGCTGGACTACCCTCACCCTTCCCACCCGCTGTCGCGGGCGGGCCCCTTCCCTCTCCCATTGGGAGAGGGAGGGAGGCGCGAAGCGCCGGAAGGGTGAGGGTAGCTCGGATCAATCCCCCGTAATCGTCATCTCGAACGGCACCACCGGATGCGGTGCTTCGTCATAGAAATTAACGACCGGTGCATCGGCCCAGGCATAGCGCACCCGTATGTCGCTTGGACGCACATCGGCCAGCCGCACCTCAGAGCCATTCACCATCGCATTGGCATAACGGCAGGCGCTCGCGTCACACAGCTCGAACCCGATCGGCGCCGCCGCGCTCCACGCATGAAGCGCGCCCTGCACCCCGTTGAAGCGCAGCACCATCTCACCGCCCGCACGGGTTGCCGAGGCGATCATCGGCCCGGAGGCATTGGCGCGGTCGCCCGCCATCAGATGCTGTTCGGCGAAGACCAGCCGCTTGGCGAGTTCGTTCTTGTCGGCCGGATGGATGTCGTTGCGCACGCCGATATCGATCGTCGCCGCCAGCGCGGCATGGGCATCGCGCAGCACCGCCCGCCGCTGCGTCTCGCGCAACGCCGCCCAGCCGCTGTCGCCGACCTTGACCGGCGGCGCGCCGAAATTGGCGAGCTGCACGATCAGGAAGGGCAATTCCGGGTTCTGGAACTGCCGCCGCCAGCCGGTCATCAACGCCGCCAGCCGATCGCCATAGCTGGCGAGGCCGACATCGGACTCGCCCTGATACCAGGCGACGCCCTTCAACCCGATCGGTCCCAGCGGCGCGATCATGCCGTTATAGAGCGTGCCGAGCCCGGCATGGCTTTCCCAGGGGCTGCGCGGATAACTCTGGTCGTTCGCCTTGTAGACCGAATAGCGCCAGCCGGTGCCGAGCGGAATCGGCGGACCGCCCGCAGGCGTGAACTGGATATGGTCGGCGGGGCCGAACATGCCGCCCGGGCCATAGGTGTCGCCCAGCCCGACGACGATCTCGTTACGCCCCTTCTTCAGCGCCGAGCGCGGCACGGTGTAACGCCGCCAGTCGCCCCAGCCGAAGGTCGCACCGACGACCACGCCATTGACCCAGACGGTATCGAGTTCGTCGATCCCCGCCAGCTCGATCACCCCGTCGCCGGTCGGGGCGGTGGGGAGATCGAAGCCCTGCCGGAACCACACCAGACCGTTATAGTCAGTGAGTTCCGGCACGCCCCATTCTTCCCAGGGGCTGAACTTGGGCACCGGAGACCATGTCAGCCGATCGGGTGCGTTCCACGGCTCCTGCCCGCGCTTGGTCCCGCTCGCCTTGCGCCACCAGTCGCCCCAGCGATCCCCGAAGCTGCGCAGCCCCGCCGCATGGTCGCGTGCATAAAGCGCCAGCAGATCGGCATCGGCCGACAGGCCGGGCAGCTTGCGCGCGTCGGTGGCGTCGATCCAGGGCAGGATCTTGGTCCCGCCCCAGCTCGAATCGATCGCCCCCATCGGCACGTTATTCTTGGCGGCCAAGTCCTTGACCATCAGATAGCAGGCGGCGGAGAAATCGGCGACGCTGGCGGGCGACGCAGCGGCCCAGACCGGGCGCTTCTCCAGCGGCTCGTCGGCGGACAGCCCGACATGATGCGCCACGTCGAGCAGCCGGATACGGTCATCGGCCGCGCCCCGGACCAGCCCCTCGCCGTTCAGCGCCTGCTTGGTCGGATATTCCATGTTGGACTGGCCCGAGCACAGCCAGACATCGCCTACCAGCAGGTCGTCCATCGTGTCCGTCGCGCCGTCCTTGCCGGTGGCGGTCAGGGTCAGCGGGGTCGCGGTCGCCGCCATCGCAGGGAGCGTTGCGCGCCAGCGACCCTTGGCATCGGCGTTTGCGGTGGCGCTGTTGCCGCCCAGCGTCACGGTGACGCCCTCGCCGGCATCCGCCGAGCCCTCGACGATAATCGGGAGGTCCCGCTGGAGGACGGCATGCGCGCTCATCGGGGTCAGGATACGCGGTCGCGCCTCCGCCATTACGGGCCAGGCCGCCGCTGTTCCCAGCAACAGCGCCCAAGCCATGCGCCGCCCGGCGCCGGACCGTGAATGCCCCATCCGCATCAATCCCTCTCCTGTGCCTCGCACGCGCGATTCCGCGCCCCGATCGGCTGTCTGGTGGATCATAGGAGCGGGCAAATGATAACGCTATCGGGAAACGATCCTCCCCGGAACGGGGAGGGGGACCAGCGACGCTGGTGGAGGGGGCGTGCCGCATAGGGTGTCCTGTGTGGAAGCCCCCCTCCGTCAGGGCTTCGCCCTGCCACCTCCCCGTACCGGGGAGGATTTCAATGATCAAATGTCAGCGTTGCCTGAACCGGGAAGTGATCCGACGGGTAGGTCTTCCCCTGATGGTAGGTGTTCGTCGCAACCGCCTCCGCACGAAAGCCGCGCACGAACAGATAATCGATCCGCCGGTCGGGTGTGCCGGTGAAGTCGTGGAAGGTCATCGCCGGCCCCGCGCGCCGCTTCGCGCTGGGCCAGGCATCGGTCAGCGCCCCCGCGAAACGTCGATAGGCCGCCGTATCGGGGCGCGCGTTCATGTCGCCCGCCACCACCACCGGCAGGCCCTGCGCCAGCGCGGGCAGCCGAGCCAGGATCAGCGCCGCCGCCTTGTCGCGCGCCTCGGCATCTGCGTCGCGGTGTGCCAGATGCGTGTCGACGAACAGGAAGCGGTGCGGCGTCGCCTCCTTCGTCTCGAACACCGCCCAGTTCGCCATGCGCGGCAGGTCGGTGCCCCAGCTCTGGCTGCCGACGACCTCGGGCGTGTCGGACAGCCAGAAATCACCGTGTTCAACCAATGTCAGCCGGTCGGGGCGGTAGAAGATGCCCATATGCTCATTAGCATGCCCGCCCATCCGGTCGCGCCCGAACCAGCGATAGCCGGGCAGCGCCTGGGTCAGGTCGTCGCCCTGGCGCTGTAGCAGTTCCTGCGTCCCGATCACATCGGGCGCGGCGCGGCGGATCAGTTCGACCATGACCGGCCGCCGCACCGCCCAGCGCTGCGCCCCCTCGTCCGAGGCATAGCGGACGTTGAACGTCATGACCTTGAGCGGATCAGCCATCGCACCCCACGGCGCGAGCACCGCCGCCATCATCGCCGTGATCCGCAACACGCGTCGAAAGCCGGTCATATCATCGTCCCTTACACCAACCCGCCCGAGCCAAACCCCCTTGGCAAGCGAGCATGGCAGCGTCGTGACACACGCCAAGACCAAAATCGATCCAATTTTTGATTGAGAGTTATTAGCATTATCGATATTGGCGCCGTGCAAATCGATTGAATGGGGGTCGTTCGGAAATGTCGAAGACAATGGGCCGCGTCATGCTGTTGGCCGGATGCGTCATGGCGCAGCCCGGCTGGGCTGCGGACCGGCCGGCCGGCCCCCCTTCGCCCGTCGACGACAAGACCGCCGCCAACGACGCGCAGAGCGACATCGTCGTCACCGGCCTGCGCGACGCGAGCGCCAGCATCACCGGCACCGATGCCTCCGCGCGTCGCTATCCCCAGTCGCTGCGCATCATCGATCGCGCGCTGATCGACCGGCTGGGTGCGACCCGGCTGGACGACACGATCGAACTGGCCGGCGGCGTGGCGCGCCAGAACGACTTTGGCGGCCTGTGGGACAAATATTCGATCCGCGGTTTCGCCGGCAACGAGAATAGCGGCCCCGATGTCCTCATCAACCGGTTCAGCAGCAATCTGGGGTTCAACGCCCCCATCGACACCGCCACGGTCGAGCGCTTCGAATTTCTGAAGGGCGCGGCCGCCGCCTTGTCCGGGCTGGGCGAACCGGGGGGCTCGCTCAACATCGTCACCAAGACGCCGACCGCGACCCGGCAGGGCGAAGCTTCGCTCAGCTATGGCAGCTGGAACCGGGTGCGCGCGACCGGCGACATCGGTGGCCCCGTCACCGACACGCTGGCGGTGCGGATGATCGGCGTGGCGGAGGAAGGCGACAGTTTCCGCCGCTATGTCCATACCGACCGACTGCTGCTCGCCCCCTCGGTCGCGTTCACGCCGACCGACAGCCTGCGCCTGCTCTATCAGGCCGAGTTCATGCGCAACCGCGCGCCGATCGATCGCGGCGTGGCGGCGATTCGCGGCGATGCCCGCGCGATGGACCGCGCCACCTTCCTGGGCGAGCCCGCCGATGGCCGCATGACGCAGCGGATGCTGTGGCAACAGGGCAGCGTCTTCGCCGCGATCAGCGACCGCGTCTCGCTGGAGGGCGGAGTATCGAGCCGCGACGGCTTCCTGACCGGCTATGCGACGCAGGTCGATTTCGGCGCGCGCGGGGTGCAGGCCGATGGCCGGACGATCGGGCGGTCGCGGCGTTTCCACGATTTCCGCTGGCAGGACCTGACCGCGCGGATCGAGATGACCGCGAGGCTCGACTGGCTGGGCCTGTCGCACGAGCTGCGCTTCGGCGCGGACCGGGTGCGGCACGGCATGGACTTCCGCATGGACCAGGCGCGCGGACGACCGGGCGCGCCGATCCTGACCATCGACGCCTTCAACCCCGTCTATGGTCAGACGCTGCCGGTGCCGACGCCGTTCCAGGACCGGCACCATTCCTTCCGCAGCGAGAGCGTATATGCGCAGGACCTGATCCGCTTCGGCGACTTCACCGCGCTGATCGGCGCGCGCTGGAACAACTTCCGCGAATCCATGCTCAACCGCATCCGGGATCTGCGCCTGGAGACGGTGGATCGCGGCATCACGCCGCGCGCCGCGCTGACCTGGGCGGCGACGCCGGGCCTGTCGCTGTTCACCAGTTGGGGCCAGTCGCTGCGGCTCAACCCGTCGGACGGCGTCGCCAGCTTCGATGCGGAGAAGAGCGATTCGGCCGAGATCGGCGCGAAATACACGCTGTTCGGCGGCGCGCTGACCGGCCAGACCGCGCTGTTCACCATGACCAAGCGCAACGTGCTGAACCCCAATGCCACCGACGTCTTCGTCAAGACGCAGATCGGCCGCCAGCGTTCGCGCGGGGTGGAGACGGTCGCCGATCTGGCGCTGACCAGCGGGCTGACCGCGACCGGCACCTTCACCTATACCGATGCGACGGTGCGCAACGACAAGAACGCCGCGCTGATCGGTACGATGCTGTCCAACGTGCCGCGCTATCTGGGTGCGCTCGACCTGCATCAGCGGATCGGGGCGGTGACGATCGGCGGCGGGGTGAACCATGTCGGCGCGCGCAACGGCGATCCCTTCGCCTCGGGCTATCGCCTGCCCGCCTATACGACGCTGCGCGCCGATGCGACGTGGCGGGTCAATCCGCAGTTCGACGTGCGCGTCGACCTCGAGAATATCTTCGACACCTATTACATCGCCAGCAGCTATGCCGATGTCTGGACGATGCCGGGCGCGCCGAGGAATGTGCGCGTGACGTTGCGGGGGCGGTTCTAAGATCCCCATCCTCACCCTTCCGGCGCTTCGCGCCTCCCTCCCTCTCCCATCGGGAGAGGGAAGGGGCCCGCCCGCATCGCGGAAGGGTGGAGGCTCAGGCGTCGGCCCAGCGACGCAGCAGATTGTGATACACCCCGGTCAGCTCGACCACCGAGCGGTCCCCCTGCCCCTTGTCCGCGCCCAGCCGCTGGATCGCCCGGTCGAGGTCGAACAGGATGCGCCGCTCGCCGTCGTCGCGGACCATCGACTGGATCCACAGGAACGACGCGACGCGGGCGCCGCGCGTCACCGCCTCGACCCGGTGCAAACTGGAGGCGGGATAGAGGACGGCGTCGCCCGCGCCCAGCTTGACCCGCTGTTCGCCGAACAGATCCTCGACCACCAGCTCGCCGCCGTCATAGGCGGTCGGGTCTTCCAGGAAGAGGGTCAGTGACAGGTCGGAGCGCATGCGAAAATCGCTGCCGCGCTTCAGCCGCACCGCATTGTCGACATGGACGTCGAACGCCTGGCCGCCGGCATAGCGGTTGAACAGCGGCGGATAGACCTTGAGCGGCAAGGCCGCCGCCACGAACAGTGGCGAACGCCCCAGCGCGTCGAGGACCATCCGCCCCGCCTGGACGGCGGCGGCGCTATCCTCTGGCAACTGTTCATTGCGTTTGGCGAGCGCGGCCTGCGGCCCCGAGGTCGCGTTGCCGTCGACCCAGGGGCTGTCGTCGATGATCCCGCGAATGGCGGCGACGCCGGCGGGATCGAGTATGTTCGGAATCGCGATCAGCATGACGGCGACGCTATCCGGTTCAGAAGTTGTAGAACAGGCTGAGCGTCGCCTGCCGCCGATCGCCGGGCACCGCCCAGCCGCCGGTGACGATGCCGGTCGTCGCGTTGATGTTGTTGCGCACGCCGGTCACATATTTCTCGTCGGTGAAGTTCTGGACGTTGAGCTGCATCGTCCAGCGCTGCGCGATGGTATAGGCCAGATAGGCGCGGTGGATCAGGTAATCGGGTGCCTCGAACTGGACCCGGTTGCCCGCCACCGGGACATTGGTCGCGAACGCGCCCTGATAGGTCAGGCCGTAGCCGATCTCCAGGCCGAAGGGCAGCTTGTAGGTGGTGAACAGGCTGCCCGAATGCTCGGGCGTCTGGATCAACCGGCCGCCCGCCTGCACATCGGCGACGCCCGCCCCCTTGTCGCGGTTGGAGATGCTCTGCAGCACCTTGCCGTCGAGATAGGTATAGTTGGCGAAGATCGTCCAGGCCGGCGTGATCGATCCCGAGATGCCCAGCGCGATGCCGTCCACCCGGCTGCGCCCGTCGAGCACCTGGAGATTGGCGGGCAGCGACGGATCGTTGGAGGGCACGCGGTAATTGGTGCGTTCGTTGCGGAAGACGGCGGCGGTCAGCTCCAGCCGGCGGTCGAACAGCCCGGCCTTCACCCCGACCTCGTAATTCTTCGCGGTTTCGGGCGCGACCGCGCACGGGTTGGCGGCGGTCGCCGAGGCCGGCACGCCGCAGCCGAGCCGCACGGTCGTCGAGGACGGTGTCCTGGCATTGCCATAGCCGGCATAGAGGCTGACATTCTCGACCGGGTGGAACACGCCCCCGACTCGCCATGAGAATAGCCGCTCGCGGCTGACCTGCGGCTGGGTGGCCAGCGTGTTCACCGCCGCCGTCGTCAGCGGGAGCGACCGGAAGTTCGCCTCCTGATACTCCCAGCGCACGCCGCCGTTCAGCTCGAAGAAGCGGTTCAGCTCCAGCGTGTCGAAGGCATAGACGGCCAGGTTGCGCGTCTCGCTGCGCGACTGGGCGGTGGTGACGAAGTTGATCGGCCCGGCATAGTTGGTGTCGGGCGCGGCGATGTTGATCGGGGGCAGCGTCACCGCGCTGCCATCGGCGTTGCGCAGCAGCGAGCCTTGGGTGATCCGATAATTCTCGATCATCCCCGACACGCCGATGTTCAGCACATTGTGCAGCCCCCCCTTCGCGCCGGCCTCATGCCGCAGATCGGTCTGGTTGTAGAGCAGCTGGTTCTCCTGGTTCCGCACCAGCCCGCGCGGCCCCGAGGGCTGATAGAAGCCCGGGGGAACCGAGCCACAAACTGCGCCGACACCCGTTTTCGGATCGATTACCGGCTGAAGTCCGGTCGAGCCGAGGCAGAAAATCCCCTGCGGTGCCGAGGTCACGCTGTCCTGCTTCACCTGTTGCCAGCGGGTCAGGTTGCGCACGCTCCACTGGTCGTCGATCGCGTGGCGAAAGGTCGCGGTCAGCCGGTCGACGGTGATCGCCTGGCGATCGAGATTGGCGATGCCGAAATAGCTGTCGCGCCGCGCGCCCGGCACGAAGCCGTCGACGATGCCGTTGTCGAACCAGGGAATGCCATAGACCGGCGTGTTGCGATCTTCCTGATGAACATAGGCCAGCGTCAGGCTGGTCGGCCCGCCGATGCCGATGGTGACCGAGGGCGCGATGCCCCACCGCTCCATCTTCTCGACGTTACGGCCCGGCACGTCGTTATGGTGGTACGCGCCGTTCAGCCGCACCGCGACCAGATCGGACACGCGCACATTGCTGTCGATCGCGCCGCGATAATAGTTGTCGGTGCCGACCGATCCCTGGACGATGGTCAGCGTTTCGGGCGTGGGAACCTTAGAGACCAGGTTGATCGTGCCGCCGACCGACCCCAATCCGTTGAAGACGCTGTTGGCGCCATTATAGACCTCGACCTGTTGCAGGTTGAACGGGTCGGTACGGCTATATTGCGCGCTGTCGCGGACGCCGTCGATGGTGACGTCGTTGTTCGCCGAATAGCCGCGCAGGTTGATCGAATCGCCATAGCCGCCGCCGCCCTCACCCGCGCCGAAGGTGATGCCGGGCACCGTCTGGAGCACATCGCGCAGCGTCTGGAGATTCTGTTTGCGAATGGTCTGTTCGCTGACCACCGTGATCGTCTGCGGCGTGTCGAGCAGCGGCGCGGTCGCCTTGGGGCTTTCCAGCGCAGCCGCTTGGGCGCGTTGGCCGGTGACGATCACCGTATCGCGCGGCCCCGCCGCGTCCTGGATCCGCGAGTTTGGCCCGGTGCGTGGTCCCTCCTCGGCTGCGGCGATATGCGGCGCGGTCGCCAGAAAGCCGACGCAGGTGAGCGCGATAAACGAGTGCGACATGTTCTCTTCCCCTTTGCGGGGGATCGCTATTGCGAACTAATCGCACTGTCAATGAGATTGATAGTTATTCTCATTTCTGAGCAGTATAGGTAGGCTGTCGTACGGTGCCAAACTGCGAT
Source organism: Sphingomonas sp. NPDC019816 (assembly GCF_050274375.1). Classification (NCBI taxonomy): domain Bacteria; kingdom Pseudomonadati; phylum Pseudomonadota; class Alphaproteobacteria; order Sphingomonadales; family Sphingomonadaceae; genus Sphingomonas; species Sphingomonas sp. NPDC019816. Next base: position 37,015 of record NZ_JBNNOB010000006.1, on the reverse strand, counting down.
CGATCTTTTGGGTATCTGCCTTATCGATGCGATTCGTGCCCCAGCCGATCAATCGGCCCCACCCCTCACGGAGCCGCACAGCATGGCGGATAGCGCTATAGCTTTGGCAGGACTGAACACCGGCTCGACTTGGCCATGTTCGGCAGTCCTCATTCCAAAATTTGCAACATTTATTACAGGTGAATTTCGCAGGGATCAGCGATCCGCCATATAACACAGGGACTTAGCCGCCACCGTACCGTCACGTTTCGCTATGGCACTCAACGAAGCCTTTACCGCCTTGGCGCTATGGCTGGCTGCATGACCGACCGTTCTGACCCGAATCGCTATCTCCGCATCGAAGGGCGGCAAGCGGAATTGGGTATGTACATCGATGCGCTGCACTGTTCGTGGCTGGACAACCCGTTCTGGCGCACCAGCTTCCTGTTGAACGACCCGCGCGACCGGGACCAGATTCACGCGTCGGTACCCCATATCACCATCGATCTGGCCAAGGGTCGCGGCCTGACCCTTACCGCCGCCCCCGCCCCCGCCGCCGCCGCCGCCGCCGCCATCGTCGAGGAAGTCCCCGCCGACGACGCCATCGTCGCGCGCATCCGCCCGCGCCGCCGCAAGCCCCCGACCGAGGCCGAACTGGCGACGGCGATCGCCGATGACGCCGCCCGCACCGTCTCGCGCCTGTTCGGCGAAGCGCGGCTGGGGCATTCGATCCACGTTCCCGCGCTGGCCCCCGTCGTCGAGGAGATCGCCCAGGCCATCGCCAAGGGGTCCGCGACGATGATCGCGGTGACCCGGCTGAAGGAAGGCGATCAATATACCTATATCCACTCGGTCGCCGTCGCGACGCTGATGATGGGGCTGGCGCAGCATCTGGGCCTGAGCAAGGACGATATCCGCGTCGCGGGTATGGCGGGCATGCTGCACGATATTGGCAAGATGCAGGTCGCATCCTCCATCGTCGACAAGGCGGGCAAGCTGAGCATCAGCGAGCTGGCCGAAATGCGCCAGCATCCGCATTGGGGGTATAATGTGTTGCGCAATGTCGAGGATCTCGATCCGCGCATCCTGGACGTGTGCCGCCATCATCATGAAAAGATGGACGGCACCGGCTATCCCGACAATTTGAAGGGCGATCAGCTCAGCCTGTTCGTCCGCATGTCGGCGATCTGCGACGTGTATGATGCGGTCACGTCGATCCGTTCGTACAAGCGCGCCTGGTCGCCGCATGAAGCGCTGGCGCGGATGACGACCTGGTGCGGGCATTTCGACACCGATCTGCTGCGTTCCTTCATCGCCAGCCTGGGCATCCAACCCTATGGCGCGCTGGTCCGGCTGCATTCCAACCGGCTGGGCCTGGTGGTCCATGAGGGGGCTACGCCGCAGACGCCGATCGTGCGCACGTTCTTCCACATTCCCGACCAGCAGGCGCTGCCCCCCGAGGATGTGGCGACCGCCACCGATCCGATTCTGCGCGGAGAGCGGGGCGATTACTGGTTCGGCGAACGCTGGCCCGACCTGTATGACGAGATCATGGCCCGGACCGTCGAGCCGGAGCCACCCCAGTGGCGGCAGGTCGGTACCGGCTGAGGCCGATCGTCCGTCATTCCGACCGCGCCTGCCCATCCGCTTGCGGGAGTGGCAGCGCCCCGGCGGACCATGTATGGCGCAGGCCATGATCCGCCTCAGTGAATTGAAACTGCCTCTCCATCATGCGGACGAGGCATTGCCCGCCGCCATCTGTCGCCGCCTTCGCGTCACCCCACGCGACATGATCCGCTTCGCCGTCGCCCGGCGCGGCCATGACGCGCGCGACAAGAACAACATTCAGCTCGTCTATTCGCTCGACGTGACGCTCAAGAACGAGCCGGCGGTGCTGGAGCGTTTCCGCCGCGACCGCGATGTGCAGCGCACCCCCGACCAGCGCTATCATTTGCCCAGCGCGCCGCCCGCCGGCGCCCGGCGCCCGGTGGTGATCGGTGCAGGCCCCTGCGGCCTGTTCGCCGCGCTGATTCTGGCGCAGGCCGGGCACCGCCCGATCATCCTGGAGCGCGGCAAGGTGGTGCGCGAACGCACCCAGGACACCTGGGGCCTGTGGCGGCGCAGCGTGCTGAACCCCGAATCCAACGTCCAATATGGCGAAGGCGGCGCGGGCACCTTTTCGGACGGCAAACTCTATAGCCGGATCAAGGACCCGCGCCATCTGAACCGCAAGGTGCTGACCGAGTTCGTAAAGGCCGGCGCACCGCCCGAAATCCTGACCGAGGCGCATCCGCATATCGGCACCTTCCGCTTGGTGACGATGGTCGAGAGCATGCGGGCCTCGATCGAGGAACTGGGCGGCGAATATCGCTTCTCCACCCGCGTCGACGGACTGGATGTCGAGACCGACGGATCGGGTGAGCGACGGGTGCGCGGGCTGCACCTGAACGGCGGCGGCTATCTGGAGGCCGATCATGTCGTGCTCGCCATCGGGCACAGCGCACGCGACAGTTTCGAGATGCTGCAGGCGGCGGGCGTCCATGTCGAGGCCAAGCCCTTTTCGATCGGCGTACGCATCGAACATCCGCAAAGCTGGATCGACCGGGCGCGCTTCGGGCATCAGGCGGGGCACCCGATCCTGGGCGCAGCCGAATATCATATCTCGCACCACTGTTCGAACGGGCGCACCGTCTACAGCTTCTGCATGTGCCCCGGCGGCACGGTGGTCGCCGCCACGTCCGAGGAGGGCCGCGTCGCGACCAACGGCATGAGCCAATATTCGCGCAACGAACGCAACGCCAATTCGGGCTTCGTCGTCGCGATCGATCCCGAACGTGACTATCCCGGCGATCCGCTGGCCGGGATCAAGTTGCAACGCGCGCTGGAGGAACGGGCCTTCGTCGCGGGCGGATCGAACTACAAGGCGCCGGCGCAGCGGGTCGGCGACTTCCTGGCCGGGCGTCCCTCGACCAGCCTGGGATCGGTCACCCCCTCCTACCGCCCCGGCGTGACGCCGACCGACCTGTCGCAATGCCTGCCCGATTTCGCGATCGCGGCCATGCGCGAGGCGATCCCCGCCTTCGGTCGCCAGATCGCGGGATACGACCATCCCGATGTGGTGATGACGGGCGTCGAGACGCGCACCTCCTCGCCGGTCCGCTTCACCCGCGGCGAGGACGGACACAGCCTGAACACGCGCGGACTGTTCCCGGCGGGCGAGGGCGCGGGCTATGCCGGCGGCATCCTGTCGGCGGCGGTCGACGGCATCAAGACGGCCGAGGCGGTGGCACACAGCATCGGCGGGTCGTGAAGATCTTCTTCGACGGCGGCCTGCGCCCCATGCCCGCTGGCATGGAATGGGCGGTGGTGCTGGGCGGGCACACCCATATGGCGCGCGGGCTGGGCGCCGGCACCAGCATGGCGGCCGAGTGGTTGGCGCTGATCGCCGCGACCCGGCTGGCCCATGCGCAAGGGATCGTCGATGCCGTTCTGTTGGGTGATGCGGCGGCAGTGATCGCCCAGGCCAGCGGCGATGTGCGCGTCCCCCCGGCGCACCGTGCGCAGTTCCAGCTCTGGTCCGCGCTACCCCGCCCGCCGGGCCGGTTCCGCCTGCGCCATGTCAGGCGGACGCAGAATCTGGCGGGCATCGCGCTTGCCAGGCCGCCGCTGCGCCAGCCGACGGGTTGAGCGTCACCGCATCGCGAAGGTGTGCGACAGGCCGTGATAGAGCTTTTCGCGGCACACCAGCTGGCTGACCCCGTCGGCGATGAACGCGGCGGCGAACATGGGCAGCATCAGGCCACGGCTCGCGGTCGTCTCCGACAGGATGATGACGGCGGTCAGCGGAGCGCGGACCACGCCCGCGAAATAGCCGACCATGCCCAGGATCACGATCGCCGAGGCGGGCGAGCCGGGAAAGACCGAGCGCAGCAGGTTGCCCAGCCCCGCCCCCACCGACAGCGACGGCGCGAAGATGCCGCCGGGCAACCCCGCCACCGCCGTCGCCAATGTGGCGAGGAACTTGGCGGGCCCGAACCACAAGGGCGCGTCGACGCCGACGATCATCGCGCGTGCCGCGCCGTACCCCGTGCCCCAGGTCAGCCCGGTGCCGACGCCCAGACCGGCCACGATGACCCCGCAGAGCCCGGCGAACAGGACCGGATATCGCTTGCTCCACAGGGTCACGCGATTGGTTCCGGTCGCCAGCATCAACATCAGCCGCGCAAAGCCGCCGCCCGCCAGACCGCCGACGATGCCCGCCAACGGCGCCGCCACCAGCGCCGTGGCGATCGGCATGTGCGCGCCGATCAGCCCGAAATAGATATAGTCGCCCTGCGCCGACTGCGCGACCATGCCCGCGATGGCGATGGCGGCGACGACCAGCAGCGTGACCTTCTGTTCATAGGCGGAGGCCAGTTCCTCGATGGCGAACAACAGCCCGGCGAGCGGCGTGTTGAACGCCGCCGCGACGCCCGCCGCGCCGCCCGCGATCAGCACCGCACCGCGCAGCGGCACGCCCAGGATACGGTGGGTCAGTCCCATGATCGCCGCCGCGATCTGCACGGTCGGCCCCTCGCGCCCGACCGACGCGCCGCCCAGCACCGCCGCCAGGGTCAGCCCCGCCTTGCCGACCACGGTGCGAACCGAGACCAGCCCCTCGGTCGCGCGGCTCGGATCGGCCTGCGCCGCCATCACCTGCGGGATGCCCGATCCGCGCGCCAGCGGCACGAAGCGCCGGGTGATCCAGACCAGCCCCGCGAACAACAGCGGCGTCACGACCAGCGGCGCCCAGTGATATTGCGCGGCGAAATGTCCGAACACCTCGCTCGCCGTATCGGCCCCGCGCGCGAACAATGTCGCGGCCAGCCCGATCGCCACCGCACCGATCAAAATCGCCAGCCGGGTGCGAAACTGCACCGAACGTGGCCCCTGTCGGCGGAGCAGCGCGCGGTAGCGGGCGGGCGTCCAGAGGCGATGGTCGGGGCGAGGCGGATTCGACTGGGCCATGCCGTGGCTCTACACGTGTTGGCTGCGCAAAGACCAGTCGAACGGCCCCAAAACCGCGACGACGAGTGGCATCGCTCAACTCCGCCGGATCAGCGCCCGCGCCAACCGGCGATCCTCCAGCGAATAATAGAGCCATATGCCGTCCTGCGCGACCACGACCGAGGCGGCGAAGGCGATGTCGGTCGCGCCGCGATCATCGGCCGGCGGCGGCGTCACCAGCGGCTCGATCCCGCGCGCCACGACGCGGGCATAGTCGGCGTCGAACGCTACCCAGCCGATCCGCCAGCGGGCATCGCGGGTCGCGCCGTTGTAGAACATGACGGGGCGGGCGGGATCGTCGGTCAACAGCGGCCCGGTCGACAGATGCCAGTCGTCCCAGCTGTCCTCGCGCGGCATGAACGGGGTCGGCTGTTCGGTCCAGGGACCATCGACATCCGCGCCGATCGCCAGCCCGATTCGCGACGCCTCGTCCGCCGCATATTCGTAGAATAGCCGCCAGCGGCCATCCGCCGTCCGGTCGACCGTCGCCTCCTTGGTATTGCCCTCCGACTTGGAGGAGGCGAGCGCGACGCCGCTCTTGGTCAGCCGGTCGAGCGCGGGGCCGGTCGCATAGGACAGCTCGCCATGCGAATGGTCCGACAGGACACCCGAATAATAGACCACATAGCCGTCGTCGCGGCGAACCACGGTCGGGTCCTCGACCCCGCCCGCGTCATGATCGCCGGGCCCGGGTTCGATCGAGGGTGCGTCCAGCATCGTGAAATGCCGTCCGTCCTCGCTCCACCCCGCCCAGATCACGCCGGTATCGGTCAGCGCTTCGCCCGGCCGGACGACGGCGCGCACCATCATCGCCCAGCGTCCATCGGCCTCCCGCCAGACATAGGGGCTCATCAGGTCGCGGGCCATCAGCGCGGGCGGCCCGGCGATGGTGACGTCCTCGATCCGCTTGACGTTGAAATCGAGATCGATGGGGGCATCGGCCACCCGGTCCTTGCGGTGCGGGTCGGCGACCGACCGATCGGCATCGGGGGCCATCATGCGCCCAGCGCCTGCATCAGCGACAGGCCGCCATCGATGACGATCCGCGCGCCCGTGATGTAACGCGCCTGGTCGGAAGCCAGGAACACGGCCAGGTCCGCCACTTCCGACGCATGGCCCGCGCGACCCATCGGGATGTTCTGCTCCAGCGTGCGGCGATAGACGGGGTCCTCCTGCGCCTTGGCGTTCATCGGGGTGAGGATCATGCCCGGTTCGATCGCGTTGACCCGGATGCCGCGCGGCGCTTCCTCGATGGCCAGCGTCTCGACCAGATTGGACAGCCCGCCCTTGGCCGCGCAGTAATCCGCGCCGCCCGCGCGCACCGCATAGGCGTGGATCGACGAGATGTGGAGGATCGCCGCATCTCCGGTGCGATCCCCCCGCCCGTTCAGGAAGCGCCGCGATGTCAGGAAGGCGCCGGTCAGATCGGTGTCGAGCAATCGCTGCCACTGGGCCAGCGTCATCTCGCGCACCGTCACGCCCGACATGTTGAGCCCCGCCGAGTTGACCAGCACATCGGCCACGCCCCAGCGTTGCTCGACCGTCGTAAAGGCATGGTCGACCGAGGCTTCGTCATCGACATCGGCCTGGACGGTCATCGCCTCGCCACCGGCCCTGACGACCGCATCGGCGGTGCGGTCGGCCCCGTCCTTGTCGGAATGATAGTAGACGGCGACCCGCGCCCGCTCCGCCCCGAATGCCTGGGCACAGGCCGCCCCGATACCCGATTCCCCACCGGTCACGATCACCAACCGCCCCACCATGTCGTCCTCCTGTTCACCCATTCGGCGACAGCAACGCGTCTTGATAGAGATCGGTCCGCATGTCGGGGGGCAGTTCGTCTCTCGTCGATGGGGCCGGCGGGTGGCGTCTATCCGCCCTGCACGGCGCCCCCGATCCGGGGCGATCGGAAACGTCTTTCCTATCAATCACCTGCCCACCCCATCCAGGTTATGGCGGGCGCCCGGCACCGCTGCTCTATTGCTCGCCGGGCCTTCCAAGGTCCGGCACCAGCGGAGATGCGCCATGCCCCTCCATCATCGCCATATCCTCGTCGTCGAGGACGAATATATGCTCGCCTATGACGTCCAGGCCGATCTGGAGGCCGCCGGCGCGGTGGTCATCGGCCCCGAACCCTCGGTCCCGCAGGCGCTCTCGCGGATCGCGCTGGAGGCACGGATCGACGCCGCCGTGCTCGACGTCGATCTGCGCGGCGAGATGGCGTTCCCGGTCGCCGATGCCCTGGCCGTGCGACACATCCCGTTCCTGTTCGCCAGCGGCTATGACCACCGGATGATCGGGGATCGCTATCCCGGCATCGACCTGTGTCACAAGCCGTTCAGCAAGCGGGTCCTGCTCGACCTGCTGACCCGCCTGGTGCAGGACGCGCCGCCGCGCCGGGGATAGGCCGAACGCTATGCGCGCGCGGCGGGGCAATAGTCGCGCAGAAACGCCGCGTGCGGCGGGATCGGCGCGATGGCCTGTTCGATCTGGCGGTCCAGTCCGGTCAGCGACTCGCGCAGCGCCTGGGAACCGAGCATCGTCGCGATCCGATGATGCGCACGCGGCACCAGCCCCTGGCCCAGCATCACCGATACCCAGGAGTCGATGCGGAACAGGTCGTCCTGCCCCTGCCACGCGCCCGCGCTCTCGGCGAACAGCGCGATGCGTTCCTTCAGGCTGTCGGGGAGCGGCATGGCGGCGCACCGCGTCCAGAAGGGGGAATCGTCGCGCTCGGTCTGCGCGTAATGCAGGATGATGAAGTCGCGGATATGCGCCCATTCGTGCGCCGACTGCGCGTTGAACCGCGCCGCCAGCGCACCCGTATCGCCGCCACGGAACGGGAAGGACTGGATCAGCCGCATCACGGCGATCATCACCAGATGGATGCTGGTCGATTCCAGCGGCTCAATGAACCCCGCCGCCAGCCCCAGCGCGACGCAATTGCGGTTCCATGCGCGCTGCCGCACGCCTGCGCGGAAACGCAAGGGGCGCGGGTCGAACAACGGCCGCCCCTCGACCGCGCCGAGCAGGGTCGCCGTGGCTTCGTCGTCACTCATATGATCGCCGGCATAGACCAGACCGTTGCCGACCCGCGTCTGAAGCGGGATCTGCCAGCGCCAGCCGGCACGGTGCGCCGTGGCGCGGGTATAGGGCACGGGTTCGCGCACCGCCTCGGTCTGCACCGCCAGCGCGCGGTCGCAGGCCAGCCAGTGGCTCCAGTCCTCGAACCCCGTCTCCAGCGCGCCCTCGATCAGCAGCGCGCGAAAGCCGGTGCAGTCGATGAACAGGTCGCCCGCGATCCGCTCACCGCGTTCGAGATGCAGCGCGGCGATGTCGCCACCCTCGCCGTCGTGCTCGATCCGGGTGATCCGCCCCTCGACCCGGCGCACGCCGGCCGGCTCGGCGATGGCGCGCAGGAAGCGCGCATAGGCGGTGGCATCGAGATGATAGGCATAGGCCAGCGTCTCGTTCGCATCGCGTGCGAACCGCCCCGCCGCCGCCGCACGCGCCTCACGCGAATAATCGGTATAGTCGCGCCCGAAGCCCTGCGCGCGCGCCTCCAGCCAGAAATGCTGGAAATCGGCGATCGGGATCGACCGGCCCACCGTGCCGAAGGGGTGGAAATAGCGCGCGCCCACTTCGTGCCAATGCTCGAACGCGATGCCCAGCTTGAACGTCGCCTGGGTCGCGGACATGAACGCCGCCTCGTCCACCCCCAGAAAGGCGTGGAAGCTGCGCGCGGTGGGGATGGTCGACTCGCCGACGCCCACCGTGCCGATCTCGTCCGATTCGACCAGCGTGACATCGACCAGCGGCCCCAGCTGCCGCACGAGCGCCGTCGCCGCCAGCCAGCCGGCGGTGCCGCCCCCGGCGATGACGACACAAGTGGGCGGGGGCGTATCGCTCATCGATTCAACCTGTGCAGCAGATAGGCGCGCAGCCGCCGCGCACCCTGATCATCCAGCGGGGCAAGCGGCCCGTGCACCGCCGGCGGCAGATGGCCGGTCACCGCCTCGTCGGACCCGAAGATGTAATGATCGAGGATCGCGCGCCAGGCCCGCTTCTCCGCCGCCGGCCGGTCGCGCAGCGACAGGATCGCGTGCATCACCGTGTCCATCGGGCTGTCGAGGAAGTCGGGGGCGGCGTTCCACCAGTAATTCACGAGCACGTTGAAATCGTCCAGCGCCTCGACATGATGCCACCAGAGCGCCGGATAGACGAGCAGATCGCCGGGGCCGAGTTCGGCCACCTGCGCATGCGCGACCGCATCGGCGAAGCGGGGAAAGCGGTCGAGATCGGGGGCGGCGAAATCGACCATGCTCACCACCTGCCCGCCCGGCGTCGGCGCCAGCGGCCCCGGATAGAGATTGCCGATTTGGTCGGGCGGGAACAGCGTGAAGCGACGATGCCCGACCGCGCAGATCGCGGCATTGTTCGCCATGTCGTAATGCGCCGAGGCGATGGTGCGGTTGCCGACCCAGATGCTGGCGAGCGGCGGATGCTGCGCGAACAACGCCCCCGCCGGCGCCAGCTCGTTCTCGGTCCGAAAGCCGGGCAAATAGGTATCGAGATCGGTCGACCCCATATAATAGGCCGTACCCGACCGGTCGCCGAGCAGCCGGTCCAGAAATTCGCGTAAAGCGAAGGGCCGCGCCTGAAAGTTCAGCGCGGTGCCGCTCGCGTCATAATGGAAACGCCCCCGGATCGACGGATCGCCGACATAGCCGGTGACGGGCCGCCCCTGATCGAAGCGCCGCAAATAGTCTGCCGCCGCTGCTGCCGAACGCTTCCCCTCGCGGACCAGCGGCCAGTCGGCGGCATGGCCGCGCAGGATCACCGGCACGCCGTCCGCGACCAGCGCCGCCAGATCGGGCGCACCGGTTGGTGCCACTTCGCGCACCCGCGCCGTCACGGGCAGGCGGTCAGCCATGCGCGTCCTTCCGGATCTTGCGATCGATCAGATGGCGCAGATTGCCAAGCGACGAGGCGATCCAGATGGCGGGGCGCAGATGATCCTGCGCGTGCAGCATCGCCAGCGTCTCGGGGTCGAGCGCCGCCAGCCGGTCGGTGTCGATGGTCAGGCAATCGGGGATATTGTAGCGCCGCCCTTCGTCCAGATCGAGTTGCAGCAGCGCAGGCGTCAGCAACCCCGCGCCCTCCAGCGCGTCGAACAGCGCGGCCTCGGTCTGCACCCCGACATAGATGCGCTGGAGCATCGCCGAGACATGGTCGAGCAGCGGCGCGTTGCCGCCGTGGTCGCGGAACACCGGCATACCCTCCGGGGTCAGGCGCGGATGATCGGGATCGACGAACACCATCGGCGCGCCGTCCGCATCATGCCCGATCGAGAACGGCCCGCGCGCCCGCGTCGCGGGGATATAGCGCGCGTCCCAACGCTCCCCGTCGAGGAACAGATTCTCGTCGGGGTCGAGGCCCAGCAGCACCGTGGCATAGAGCCTGTCGCTCTCGTCGCGGCGCAGCAGGATCGCATAGTCGCGCTGCAATTCCTCGAACTCGGGCGGGAAGACGCGCGTCTGGTTGATCGCGTCGCCGTAACGCGCGTGATGACCGACCGCGACGCGAAGGTCGCGGTGGTCGACATTGTTGAGCAGCACGAAGGTCATGATCACCCTCTATACCCGGAAGACCGCCGGGGGGGCAGCGGCCTTCCGAGTTCCGGGATCAGAAACGATAGCGGGCACCGACCAGATAGCGGGCGGAGCCTTCCGCCAGATACCAGGTGTTCATGCGGTCGCGACCATAGGTCTGGACGCCCTCCTCCGTCAGGTTGATCGCCTCGAAGCCGAGCGCGAAGCGCGGCGTCAGGTCGAAGCTCATCGAGAGGTCGAGCTGGCCATAGGGCGCGGTGAAGACCGGGTTGCGGTCGCCGCCACGGTTGATGTCGCTCAGGAACTTGTCACGCCAGTTGTACGACAGGCGCATCGAGATGCCGTGCTTGTCGTAGATCAGCGTGGCGTTGGCGGTATCCGACAGGCCGACCAGCGCGAAGGTGTTGACCGTCGGATCGGCGGCGATGTCGATGCCGATATTGCCGCGCACCAGTGTGTAGCTCGCCGCGATGCCGAAACCAGTTTCCCCGAGGAAATATTGGCCCGCGAGCTCGACGCCATAGATATGCGCGTCGCGGTTGTTGATCGGCGTATTCACCGCGAAGTTGAACAGCGGATCGCTGGCGTTCGAGCTGACGTCGAGCGCGCCCAGCACCTGGTCGACGAAACCCTGGTTCAGCGCGCGGCTCTGGGTATTGTAGTTCGCCCCGAACTGCGCGTTGGTCGCCGCGACATTGCCGCCATTCTGCTGGAGCAGCGCGGTATAGGTGAACAGGTTCACGTCCGTAATGTCGGCGCCGAAGGTGCCTGTCAGCTGCTCCTTCGCCACGCCCGAGCGCGTGCCCGCCGCGCCCGAGGTCGCGTCGCGCAGGCCGAACAGGTTGCGGTTGACGACCGTGTTGCCGATGAAATTATGCACCCGCTTGTCGAAGAAGCCCGCCGACAGGAACACGTCCTTGCGCGGATACCATTCCAGCGTGACGTCGATATTGTCCGAGGACAGCGGCAGCAGTCCGGTGTTGTTGGCCGAGCCCGTGGCGATGCCGCCGATCGCGGTCGGCCGCCCCGGCGCGCCGACACCGGTCGAGGCGAAAAGGTTGCCATAGGGCGCACGCGAGATCGTCTTGCTGTACGAGGCGCGGGCGAACAGATTGTCCATCACCTCCAGCTTGGCGTCGATCGCGGGCAGCCAGTTGTTGTACGATCCGCGCGCGGTGATCGCCTGGCGATCGGTACTGTTCTGGACGACGAAGTCGTTGTCGGCGGTCCAGACGATGGCCAGCGGCACCGGCTGGAGCGAGACCGCGCTGACCTTGGTGTTCTCGTACCGCAGGCCGGCGACGATCTGCGCGGTGCGGCCGAAGACGGTGCCGTTCCAGGTGCCCTGGAGGTAACCGGCCCAGATATTCTCGCGCACCGAATTGTCGCTGTTGGCGTCGATATTGTTGCGATGGTCGACGCCGTCGTTGGTCACGCCGATATAATGGTTGAACAGCGTGTTGTAGAGCTTGGTCGCGTCCTGCGTGCGGAACGCGATCTGGGTGTTCGCGTCGGCGTTCGGGTCGTTATGCTCGAACTTGCAGGTGTTGCAGAACTGGAAGACCTGGCCCGGGGCCAGCTGCGCGACGTCGGGCGGCAGCGAGTTGCCCCAGTCGCCCAGTACCTGGCGGGTGTTATACTGGGTCTGGCGCGTGGTGGTGGTCCGATAGTCGCCACCGGCGTCGAAGCGGAACTGGTCGTTCAGCTCCCAGCCGGCATCGGCGCGGATCTCCTTGATCCGCTGCGTCTGGTTCGACGCGAACTGGCGCTGCACCGCGCTCGACAGATCGCCGACATCGAGGATGCCGTTGTTGTTGCCCTTGATGAAGCTCTGGCCGGTCGGCGTCGTGCTGCGCGTGCCGTCATTGATGGTCAGCGTCTGCTGCGGGAAGCCGTCGGGCGTCCAGAACAGGCTGTGCGCCGCCACGATCGGCGCGTTGATCGCGACGGTGGTCGAGGTCTGGCCGTTGGGATTGTCCGGCGCGCTCTGCGCCTCGCCGATATGGCCGTCGATCGACAGGCTGAAGCGGTCGGTCGGCTTCCATTCGATATTGCCGCCGAAATCGTACAGCTTGTTCTTCTGCGCGCGATACGCCTGCTCGAACGCGGCGTCCTTCACGCCGTTGATCGTCTCGGCCAGGAATTGGGTGGTGGCGATGCCGTTGCTGGCATCGTCGAACGTCACCTCGCCGAACGGACGGTTGAACCAGTTGGACTGGCTCGACCGGCGCTCCGACTGGCGGAGCTGCGCGTACAGGCCATCGGCAGTGAAGGTCAGCGTGTCGGTCGGGCGGAATTGGATGATCGCCTGACCGTTGATGCGCTCGCGGCTGGCCTCCGAGAAGTGATAGCGGAAATCGTTAGGCACCGAGACCAGCGGGTTGCCGGTCGGGCGGTTGTTGATCTTGGTCGCGCCGTTCACGAAGCCGTTGGACGGGTTCAGGAAGTCACTCAGCGAGCGGATGTTCCAATTGTCCGGCGCGACGCTGGCGAAGCTGAAATTGCGCTTCTGATAGCTGCCGAACAGCGACACGCCGAAGCGCTGCTCGCTGTCGGACCAGCCAACCGTGCCCGATGCCTCGGGCGTGACGCGCGCGCCGCAGTCGATGCAGTCGGCCGAGCTGTTGTCATAGCTGCCCTTGACGCCCAGCGAGCCGATGAAGCCGGTATCGGCCGCATCGAGCGGACGGCGGCTGACCACGTTGATCGTCGCACCGATCCCGCCCGAGGGGATGGCGGCGCGGCCGGTCTTGTAGACCTCCAGCGTCTTGACACCTTCGGAGGCGAGGTTGGAGAAGTCGAACGACCGGCCGAAGCCGCCCGCGCCGTCGCCGCCCTGGTCGCCGCCGACCGCGACGATGTTCGAGGTGGCGAGCTGACGCCCGTTCAGCGTGACGAGATTATATTGCGCGCCGAAGCCGCGCACCGTCACGGTCGAGCCTTCGCCGTTGCGCCGGTCGATCGACACGCCGGTGATGCGCTGCAGCGATTCGGCCAGGTTGGTGTTGGCGAACTTGCCAATGTCCTCGGCGCTGATCGCGTCGACCACGCCGTTCGAGTCGCGCTTGATCGCGATCGAGCGCTCCAGCGAGGCGCGCACGCCGGTAACGACGATATCGCCGCTATTGGTTTCGGGCTGGGCGTTGGTGGGGCTGGCCTCGCCGGCGGGCGGCGGCGGGTTGCCGGTATCGGCCTGCGGCGTGCCCTGCTGCGGATCACCGGCGGCGACCTGTGCCTGGGCCTGTGTGGCCAGCAACAGCCCGGCGCTCAGCCCCAGTATCGATGTCGAGCGCACAAGTGCGCGCGCAAGCGTCTTCCCCTTCATCCCACCTCTCCCTGTTCGCGACGTCATCGCGCCGCTGTGTTCTGCCCGGCCGTTTATCGGCCAAGTCTTTGTATCAAAGCCTTGCTATACCGACCGACATCGGTGTCAACGAAATTGCCCTTCACCTATGCCGGTCGGATCGATCAGTTGGTCGACTGTGCCCCCGCCGCCACAGTCACATCGCCCGAGGCGACCGGATGTTCGGCATCGGTGGCCAGCGTCAGGCGATAGGACCCGGTCGCCGTCGCCCAGCCTTTGCCCTTGGTCCAGCGTGCCAGGATGCGCGGATCGGCGGCGATCGACAGTTGCCGCGTCTCGCCCGGGGCCAGCGTCACCCGCTGGAACCCCGCCAGCCGCAGCGGCCCCTGCCCCTCACCTGTCACGTATAGCTGCGGCACGACGACGCCCGCGCGCTTGCCGCTGTTGGTGACAGAGACCGCGACCGCCGGGGTGGTGCCACCGGTGAAGCGTGGCGTGCCGAAGCGGAAGCGGGTGTAGCTGAGGCCATGGCCGAACGGGAACAAAGGCCGGTCGCCGCGCGCGGCATACCAGCGATAGCCGACATCGCTGCCCTCCCGATAATCGACCGGGAAGGGGGCGAGGTCGCCGGTATCGACGACACCGGCATTGCTCGACGCATCGGTCAGCGCGGTGACGCCGGCGGGCAGCACCGGGCGCGGACGTGGCAGTTGTGCAATGGTGCGCGGGAAGCTGATCGGCAGGCGGCCCGAGGCGTCGACCTGCCCGAACAGCACGCGCGCGATCGCCTCGCCACCGCGCTGGCCGGGATACCAGGCCTGGACGATGCCGGCGACATCATTCACCCAGGGCATCAGCACCGGGCCGCCCGTCTCCAGCACGACGACGCTGCGCGGATTGGCCTTGGCCACCGCCGCGATCACCGCATCCTGATTGTCGGGCAGCGACAGCGAGGGGGCATCCTGCGCCTCGGTCTGCCACTGGGTGGCGAAGACGATGGCGACATCGGCCGCCTTGGCGGCGGCGGCCGCCGCCGCCGGATCGCGCCCGTCGACGAAGCTCACCTGCGCACCGGGCGCCGCCGCCCGGATCGCGCGCAGCGGCGACGAGCTGTGATAGGTGATCCGCGCGAAGGACGCCGCCGCACCCTTGGCCAGCGGAATCTCGATCGGCACGCCACCGACCGAGCGCACCTGGCTCGACCCGCCGCCCGACAGCACGCCGACATCGGCATGGCCGCCGATCACCACGATCCGCTTGGCGCTCGCTGCCAGCGGCAGGACGTCGCGGTCGTTCTTCAGAAGGACGATGCCGGCCTCGGCGGTGCGCTGGGCGACGTTGGCATGCGCGGCATAGTCGATGGCCTGCGCAGTCGCGGGCGTGGGATCGTCGTACAGCCCGCTGGCGATGACGCCGGTCAGGATACGCTCCACCATCTCGTCCAGCCGCGCCTCGGGCACACGCCCGGCCGCGATCGCGTCGGCGAGCGGCTGGCCGAAATAGATCTGCTTGTCGAGCTCCTGCCCCGATTCCTGGTCGAGCCCGGCGAGCGCGGCCTTCTCGGTCGAATGGACCCCGCCCCAGTCGCTCATGACGAAGCCCGGATAGCGCCATTCGCCGCGCAATATGTCGGTCAGCAGGAAGCGGTTCTCGCAGGCATAGTCGCCGTTGATCTTGTTGTAGGCGCACATGACCGATCCCGGCCGACCGCCGTCGATCGCGATCTTGAACGCCAGCAAGTCACTCTCGCGCAAAGCCTTTTCGTCGATCCGCGCGTCCAGGATGTTGCGCCCGGTCTCCTGCGCGTTGAGCACGTAATGCTTCACGGTCGATACGATGTGGTTCGATTCGACGCCCCGGATCGACTCGCCCGCCATGATGCCGGCCAGCAGCGGGTCCTCGCCCAGATATTCGAAATTGCGGCCGTTCCAGGCGTCGCGCGTCAGGTTGACCCCGC
Source organism: Sphingomonas sp. NPDC019816 (assembly GCF_050274375.1). Classification (NCBI taxonomy): domain Bacteria; kingdom Pseudomonadati; phylum Pseudomonadota; class Alphaproteobacteria; order Sphingomonadales; family Sphingomonadaceae; genus Sphingomonas; species Sphingomonas sp. NPDC019816. The sequence goes on along the minus strand of NZ_JBNNOB010000006.1, from coordinate 21,117 downwards.
CCGCCAGCAGCACGTTGAAGGTCTTGGCCCGCGCCTCCGCGCCGATCATCGCGCCGCCGGCATAGGCGATGGCGGGATCGAAACTGGCTGCCGTGGCCAGGCTGGACGGCAGGGCGGTCGCAGTGTCGCCCTTGCGCTGTTCGACCTGGTTGGCGACGCCGAGGCTGGCGTCGCTCTCCCGCAGCGTCGGCACGCCCAGCCGGGGCACGCCCGGCACATAGCCCGCCGAGGGGATCATGTCGGCATGGCGTTCCTTGGTCATCGGCGGGAACAGGCCATGGACATAGGCGAGCTTTTCGGCGCGCGTCATCGCTTTGACCAGCGCACGGGCGCGCTCGGCGGCGGGGGCATCCGTGTTGCGCCACGCGCCATCGACAGGGGCCGCCTGCTGCGCCGACAGGGCGACGGGGGCGGCCCCGACGAGAAGGGCGGCGGCAAGGGCAAGGCGATAGGTCATGAACGGCTCCTGGCGGTCGGGGTGGGGCAGGAGCGCCAACGACCGTCACGGCACGGGGGAGCCATGCCTCCCCTGCCCACGCGATCCTCTCCCGGTGAAACCCCGTTTCGCTTGTGATGATCGCCATGTATGACATCGGTGTCAACGCTCAATCGACGGAGACGGCTCGGCGCGGCGCCTGCCCAAGGCCGGGACAGGGCCTTCCCGCGTCGCGCGTTGCGGGCGGGCGCGGCGTGACTAAAATGGACAGATTATGCGGCGTTCTTCGATTCCCCTTCCCTTCGGTGCGCCGCGATGAAGCCGCTGACCATCAAGGATGTGGCGCGTCAGGCCGGCGTCTCGCCCAAGACCGTGTCGCGCGTCATCAATGGCGAGGCGCATGTCCGCCCCGAAGTGCGCGAGGCGGTGGCGCGCGTCGTCGCCGAGATGAACTACCAGCCCAACGCATTCGCGCGCGGGCTGTCGAGCACGCGCTCCTTCCTGATCGGGCTGTTCTTCGACGATCCGGCGTGCAGCTATGCCAATGACGTGCTGCTGGGTGCGCTGGGCCGGGCGCGGGCGCTGGGCCGGCATCTGGTGATCGAGACGGTGGCGTTCGACCGGGCGGACTGGCGCGAGCGGCTGGAGGAGAGCCTGCGTGGTCTGCGGCTGGGCGGGGCGATCCTGACGCCGCCGATTGGCGACCGCGACGACCTGATCGCGATCTTCGAACGGCATGACGTGCCGGTCGTGCGGATCGCGCCGGGCACCCACACCGGGCGCACCCCGCGCGTCTGGATGGACGACCGCGCGGCGGCGCGCACGATGACCGAGCATCTGCTGGCGCAGGGGCATCGCCGCATCGGCTTCGTGCGCGGCAATCCGCAGCACACCGCGTCCGAGCGGCGCTGGATGGGCTTTTACGAGGCGATGACCGATTTCGGCATCGTGCCCGACATGGCGCATGTGGCGCAGGGCGACTTCACCTTCCGCTCCGGCCTGCTGGCCGCCGAGACGCTGTTGCGCGGGGCCAACCCGCCCAGCGCGATCTTCGCCAGCAACGATGAAATGGCGCTGGGCGTGCTGACCGCCGCGAGTGCCGCGCAGATCGCCGTGCCGCAATCGCTCGCCATCGCCGGCTTCGACGATGCGCAACTGGCGCGCATGGCCTGGCCGCAGCTGACCACGATCCGCCAGCCCAATGTCGAAATGGCCGCCGCCGCGATCGACCTGCTGGTCGACCGGCCACCCGATGACGGCGTCATGCCCGCGCTGGAGCTTCCCTATGAACTGATCGTCAGGGCCAGCTCGCGCGTGGACGACGCGCGCGAGGTCCAGCCAAAGCCCCAAACCGGCAGGTAACAGGCGGCGGGCAGCAACAGCGCCGGCAGCAACCCGATCCGATCGGCGAGCAGCCCGGTGAGCAGCGGCACCACCGCCCCGCCCACCACCGCAATGCACAGCACCATGCCACCGGCCGGCGCCTCCTCCGCACGCGGCGGCAATGCCAGGACATAGATGGTCGGGTACATGATCGAATTGGCGATCCCAACCGCCAGCAGCGCGATCGTCGCCACCATCCCCTGCCCCGACAGCGCCACCAGCACAAGGCACGGCGCCAGCGTCGCGGCCCCGGCGAGCAAGCGCCCCGGCTCCATCCGCCGCAGCAGCCACGCGCCCGCGAACCGCCCGACCATCGCCCCGCCCCAGTACAGCGCGACCAGCCGCGCGGCGGCGACCGGCGACCAGCCCCCGCCGTGCCGCGTCATCAGGAAGTCGGTCAGCAGCGCGCCGATCGTCACCTCCGCCCCCACATAGGCGAAGATCGCCAGCGCGCCGCCCTGCAACCGGCGATGGCGCAGCGCCGCCATCCATGTCCCACGCGCACGCGCTTTGGGTGCCAGCCCGCCCAACAGATCGCGGTACCGCGCAAAGCCCAGCGCCAGCCCCGTCAGCACCAGCGCCGCCAGGCCGAAGGGCAGCACGGGCAGCCAGCCGCCCGCCCCCCGTGCCGCCGGGATCAGCGTGCTCGCGCCCAGCACCGGGCCGATGACGGTGCCTAGCGAGTTGAATCCCTGAAGCAGGTTCAGCCGCGTCGCCGCCAACCGGGGATCACCCGCCATCGCCACCGCATTATTGCTGGCGATCTGAAGAAAGGTCGCGCCCGTCGACAGCGCCAGCAGCGCGATCAGTACGGCGGGATAGGCCTGCATCCCCAGCCCCAGGATCAGCAGCCCGCTGCCCAGCGCCATGATCGCCAGCCCGGTGGCATTGGCGCGCATATAGCCGGCCCGCGCGACCAGCGCGGCGGCGGGAAAGGCGAACAGCAGATAGCTGGAGAAGGACGCGAACTGTACCGCGCTCGCCGCGCCGTAACCCAATCCCCAGGCCAGGCGCACGCGCGGCACCAACAGGCTGATCGACGATGCGATGAACCCGCCGATGAAGAATACCCCGATCGACAGCCGGAACAGCAACGTCGCCGTCCGCGCCGCATCGGGTACGGATGAGGATGGGGGGAGCGGATCGCGCACGGGCATGGCCCCTTGCCTATCAGCTTTCGTCACGCTGCCAATGCTCCCACCAGCGATCCGCATCGCGTGGCCGACGCCGATGCCCCAGGCGTCCGGTCGGTGCATGAGGGCTCAGGCTTCGCCGAACAATTCGCGCTGCGCCTTTTCCAGTTCCTCGCCATAACGGCGCCGGACATGCGCCTCGGTCAACAGGCCCAGGACGCGGCCCTCGGCATCGACGACCGCCAGTTCGTCGCGGCGCGCGGCGTCGAACGCCGCCATCACCATCTGGATGTCCATGTCGGGCCGCAGCGCCTGATCCTGTCCGTCCGCCAGCGTGCCGATGGCGGCATCCCCCTCCACCGTCGCGTCATGCGCGGCGACGGGGGTGACGATGCCGACATAGCGTTCGTCCGCATCGACCAGCACCACCCGGCTGGTCGAGCCCAGCGGAAAGCGGCGCCGGAATTCGACAACGGTCATGTCCTGCGGCACCAGATTGGGTTGCCGGCGCATCATCCGCCCGGCGGTCAGCGCCTTGACCCAGCCGACATCGCGCGCGCTGCGGATCGTCTCGCCGCGCAGGTGAAGCCGCCAGGTCGAGAAGGAATAGCCGAAGAACTGCCGGACGATCGTCGAGGACACCAGGCTGGCGGCGAGCACCGCGCCGGTCAGGCTGAAATTGCCCGTCGCCTCCAGGACCAGCATGGTCATGGTAAAGGGCGCGCCGATCACCGCCACGGCCAGCGCCGCCATGCCGACCATCGCCGCATTGCCTGGATCGAGCACCGAGGCGCCGATCATCCACCCCAGCAGCCCGGCATAGAGATGCCCGATCAGCGTGCCGAGGAACAGCGACGCGAAGAACAGCCCGCCGCGAAAGCCGAAGCCCAGCGATATGATCGACGCCAGCGCCTTCATCACCAGCACGGTGGCGATAACGGTCAAGGGTATGGCCGCCATCATGTTGATGTGCAGCGCGCTGTGCCCCGCCGACAGGACCTGCGGGGAAACGGCGGCTAGAGCGGCCAGCAGCAGCCCGCCGGCGATCGGCCGCCCCCAGCCCGGCAGGACGGCGCGGGCGCGTCCCTCCACCATGCCGACCGCGCGCATGATGACGATGCCCACCACCGCGCAGATCACGCCCAGCGCCCCATAGACGAGATAGCCGAGGCCATGGATGGCCGGCCCCCGCTCGACATGGACGATATAGGGCACGACGCCCAGCCGCTGCGCGGTCTGCGCACCCGCCAGGGCCGCCGCGACGACCGGGGCGATGGCGGCGGGCGTATAGGCGCCGATCACGACCTCGAACGCGTAGAAGGCCCCGGCGAGCGGCGCCCCGAAGGCGGCCGCGATCGCGCCGCCCGCGCCCGCCCCGACCAGCGTGCGCACCTCGATCCGCCGCAGCTTCAGCCACCGCCCGATCAGCGAGGCGATCAGCCCGCCGAGCTGGGCATAGGCCGCCTCCAGCCCCACCGACGCGCCGAACCCGTTGGACAACATGGTCTGGCCCGAGACGATCGCGCTGTCGCGCACCGACAGGCGACCGCCGTGCAGCGCATTGGCCTCCACCGCGTCGACCAGCGACCGGCGGCGCGCGCGCACCAGACGGTTGAACAGGACCAGCACGGCCCCGCCTACCGGCAGCATCAGTAGCTGTCGCCAGTCCAGGTCGGGCATGCCGCTCAACCGCATGTTCGCGGGCAGCCCGAAGGCGATATGTTGCAGGGTGCGGGCGACCGCACCCTGGATGACGGTCAGCAATCCGGCGCCCATGCCGACGACCACCGCGACGACGACGAACAGCGATTCGATCGAGCGCGCCTGCTTCGCGATCCAGCGGGGCCAGGCCGTGCCCCGGCGCACGAGGCGCTGCCATATGGGCGGTCGGGGAAGGGAGCGGGCCATTCCATACGCTCTGCCGCCGCGCGCCATCGGTGTCACGCGCGGACTTGGATACGGCGGCGCATGGGGTGAGCGACGGGCGGGGACGATCCCCGCCCGCCGGGATATATGTGTTACTTGCCGCGCAACGTGTTGATCAGCGCCAGGCCCAATACGCCGCCCAGCGCCGCGGCCGCGAAGGGGCGATCCTGGACGAACTGGCGCGCCGAATCGATCATCGGGCGCACGGCATCCTTGGCCTCGCCCAGCGTCTTCTGCGCGGTGCCGCTCAGCTGATCGCCCTTGCCCTCGGCCTGCATCGACGTGTCGCCCAGCGCGGAGCCCAGACCTTCCTTGACCTGACCGCCGATGTTGGTGGCCGAGCCGGTAAGCGTGTCGGTGTTCATCGATCGTCTCCTTACGAAAATGGATGGGACCCGTGATCCCCGACGACCGAACGCGCGACCGGCGCGCAAGGCTGCATGGACGTCGATCGGTGGGCGCTTATCCCGCGATCCCCGCCGCCACCGCCTGCACGCGCAGGCGCGGGAACACCGCCTCGATCGGCTTGGTGTCGGGCAGCACATAGACATAACCGCCCTTCTGCCGAAACATCGGGCGCAGTTGCCGGGCATACACGGTCTTCGGCACGTTGATGCAGCCGAAGGTGATGCGATTGTCGTCCGGGGTCGGCGACAGCATCCGCTCGCGCCGCTTTTCGCGCGCGCCGGCATCGGTCGGGATCGGGTGGATCGCCACCGACGTCGCGTAATCGACCCACAGCACCCGCTCCCCCGCCACCGGCAGGCCGAACCGGGCGAGATAGCGTCCCGCCGGCGTGGTCTTCTCGGCCGGTCCCAGATCGGCGAGCTTCTTGCTGCCGACGCCCGGACTGGCCTCATCGCCCAGCGCGATGCCGATCAGCACGGGGGCGGCGGCGATCGGCTTGCCCTTGCCATCGAACAGGAACATCGCGGCCTGGGTCTTGTCCACGACCACCCAGGGCAACCCGTGATTGTCGCCCGCGCCGGTAACCCAGGCCACGACCCGGTCGACCGCCTCTGACGGCAGGATCGCAGGCGACGGGGTGGGCGCGGGGGTAGCCTTTGCTCCCTTTTTCGCCTTGGCGGACCGGGCGGACCGGGCGGACTGGCCGGTTTTCGCCAGCGGCGCGGCATCGACCATCGCCGGCGGCAGGATCAGCGCCAGCCCGGCCAGCGCCCGCACGACTTGCTTCATCGGTTCGGCATACTCACAAAAGATCGGCCGCCCCCCGTTCGGGGACGGCCGACAGGCGAAAGGGGATTGTCAGGATCGCCGGGTGGCGATCAGTGGCGTGCCCGCTTGGCGGGGCGCCGTTCCTGCACGGTCAGCCGCTGGTCCATGCCATCGACGCGACCGTTCAACTGATCGAGCCGCTGGCCGTTGTTCTGCGCCTGTTGCGAGGCGGCCTGCGCCTCGGCCAGCGCCGATTTTGCCGTCCCGTCGGTTTCCTGCAACCGCGCCTCCAGCGTGTCGACGCGCTGGCTGACGGGGGCGATCTGTTCGCGGACATAGGATTTGGTGGCGCAGCCGCCGAGGCTGACGGCGCCGGCCAGGGTGACCAGGGCGAGCAGGGATTTGGACGCGTAAGCAGACATCACTAAACTTTCAGTCGTTGACCAACTGAATCAAGCAAGCCGAGCCGCAATCATCCGACAATCCGCTTTCTGATCGACTGTGCCTCATCTTCGACCAATCGATGCGCGGCCGTAACATACCGTAAAATAAGGGCGTTTCGTCGCCGGCCCCTGTCCGGTACGCGCTATCGACGCGACTTGCGGGGCGATCCGGTGGCGAAAGGGTCGCGCGGAATGTCCTGCAAACCACCCTTTTCCCCGCTCGCCGCGCGCGGGGCGTCGCCCAGTTTCGCGACGCACTGGCGCAGGGCCGCCACGCCCGCGCCGCTGCCGTCCAGCGGCAGGCGCTCGACCGGCACATCGCCGCGCGCGATCGCCAGCATATGCGAACTGGCGAAATAGGCCGGAAACTGCGTCTCGAAGCTGGTCACGAAGCCGCGCTTGCCATCCGATGCCATGCCGACCGCGAAATGTCTGGCATAGCCGCCCTTGGACAGGCGGAAATCGAGCTTCAGCTTCTGCCGGGGCTCGATCGACCAATTGGCATTGAGGACCGTCAGATGGTTGGTCCCGTCACGATCGAGCCCGAGCAACAGCGTCGTCTCGCCGGGGCGATCGTAGAGCCGGGTGAGGAAACAGCCCTGCCCGTCCCCGCTCCGCGCCACCGTCCAGTCGCCCAGGTCGCGCGCGCCGGCCTCTCGCGCGATCGCCGGCGGACAGGCCAACAGCCCGGCGAGAATCGACAGGCGAAGGACACGGGCAAGGGGTTGCGGTCTGGGCATCGTCATGGGTCTCCGCCGCGATCCTAACCGGCGGCGTGGCGGTTGGCCAAGGCTGGCGATATGGAAAAGCCCGCCCGAACCGCGAAGGTCCGGGCGGGCCATGTCCGGTCCGATCGTCCGGCGGCGATCAGGCCTTGAGGGACTTCGCCATGTTCAGATGCGCCGTCACGGTCGGGATCATCTCGTTCGCGAAGCTCTTGAGCGCGGGCACGTCACCCGAGGCGGCATAGGCCTTCAGCGTATCGAGCGTCTGCTGATGGGCGGCGGTCTGCTCGGTGATATAGGCCTGGTCGAAGGCGTTGCCGTTCAGCGCCTTCAGTCGGTCGAGCTTTTGCTGCTGCTCGGCGTTCAGCGTCGGATCGGGGGTCAGCGCCGGCGACAGGCCGGCGGTGGTCGCCTTCAGCTTGGCGGTCGAGGCGGTGTGCGCCTCGATCATCTTGCGGGCGAAGGATTTGACCGACGCCGACGCGCCGTTGGTCAGCGCCACCTTCGATGTTTCGATCTCGAAGGCGTCGCTGGCGGCGGCGGCGTTGACGAAGCTCTGCGAGGCGCTGGCCGCCGGGGTCGGCGTCGTCGCGTCGGGCTGCGCCGTCATCGCGGTGTCGTTCGTCATGTTGGTCTGCGCGGTGTCGTTGCCGCGACCGCAGCCGGCCAGGGCCAGCAGAGCGGTGGTGGCGAGAATGGTGGCGCGAATGGTCATGTCGGCAAACCCCTGAAATTGCATGGATCCACCTGCATAACCCCGCATCGCCGCGTGACGTTCCCTGCGGACCCCAGGCCGCTCTGCATCGTTGGAGCGCGGACCGCCCGTAACGCGGCGACAGCGAAGGAAAGGCATAGAATGAGCATCTTCGGCAACATCCTGGGCAAGATCTTCCACCACGGCGGTGACAAGGCCACCGCGCCGGCCACGCCTGCCGCGGCCCCCGCCCCGACCCCCGCCCCGACGCAGGCGGCCCCCACCCCCGCAGCGGCCGCGCCGACGCCCGCCCCCGCCCAGCAGTCGGTCGATGTCGGGGCCGTACTGTCCGAAATGGCGTCGATGAAGAATGGCGGGGGCAATTATCAACGCTCGATCGTCGATCTGCTCAAGCTGCTCGACCTCGATTCCAGCTTGTCGGCGCGCAAGGAACTGGCGAACGAACTGAATGTCCATGCCGGCGAGGATGGCAGCGCCGAGCAGAATATCGCGCTTCACAAGGCGGTGATGGACAAGCTGGCGGAGAATGGCGGCATCGTCCCCGACAGCCTGCGTCACTGATCGACGCCCCGCCCCCGGCAGGATCGGGGGCGGCCGGTCGTTCGCGCGCGTACGGCCGCCATTCCCGGCCCCAAGGGTCCGCGCGATCCGCGCCGTCTTGCGTTCAACGTCGCCCGCTTATGCCGCGGCCGGACAAGGAGAAAGGCACATTTATGCTGCTATGGATGGGAATGGCGGCGCTGGCCGGCGCGACGGCGGCCACCGCCAGTGTCGATACGGCGCCCCGACCGGGTGGCGTCTATCCCCTCAAGCCCGGCATCTATGTTGAAAAGGGCGTGTCCTGCGGGACCGCGCCCAATGTGGCGATCCGGCAATATGACGGACGCGGGATCAGCAGCGCGCATTCCCATGCCTGCCGCGTCCGCATCCTGTCCCGCAAGGGGCGGCGCTATGACGTCAGCCAGTCCTGCATCGCTGCGGGCATGGGCCCGGCCCCGCGTTTCACCGAACGTCAGATGATCACCGTCACCGACGCGCTGACCTTCACGCTGCGCATGCGCGGCGCGGGCACGACCTATCGCTATTGCCCCGTCCACATGCTTCCCCCCGGCCTGCGGAGCGCCGCACGATGACCCGCTACCTGACGATGGCGGCATTGTCGGCGGCGATGATGCTGGGTGGATGCGCGACCACGGGTAGGGCCGGCCGGCCGGCGACTTCGACGCCGGGCGAGACGGTGCGCGTCGCGGTCGGTCCGTGCTTCGGCTTCTGTCCCGTCTATAGTGTGTCGGTCGCCCCCGATGGTGCTGTCCATTTCGTCGGGGAGCGGCATACGGCGGTGCTCGGCGCGCGCACGACGCGGGTTCCCGCGCCCGTGCCCAGCGCGCTGGTCCGCGACCTCGCGCGCTATCGCCCCGCGACCGGCGACGATGTGCCGGTCGCCTGCACGGCGGCCGTGTCCGACACCTCAGCCTATAGCGTGACCTGGACCGACGCGGCCGGACGCAAGACCGTCGCGCGCGTGCAGGACGCCTGCCCTGGCGGTCCCGGCCAGGGGCTGGTCAGGCTGTTGCGCGCGTTGCCGTCACGGCTGGGCATCGCCGACTGGACAAAACAGGTGACGCGCCCCGGCGTCTCGCGGGGATAACGACGTTACGACACGCGGCGCAGCGCCGGGCGCATGGAGCGTTCGGTCGCGCCGACCGGCGATACGCCGTTCGGTCCGGCATCGACGTTGAACCGCATCACCGACGACACGAGCGCGCCGCATTCCTTGGCCAGCATCGTGGCGGCGGCGGTCGATTCCTCGACCATCGCGGCGTTCTGCTGCGTTACCGAGTCGATCTCGCCGATCGCGATGTTCACCTGGCTCAGGCTGTGCGCCTGTTGCTCGGAGGATTTGGCGATCACGTCGACCACCGCGCTGACATCGGACACCTTGCCGATGATCCGTTGCAGCGCGTTGCCCGTCTCGTCCACCAGGGTCACGCCCGAGCGGACATGGTCGATCGCCGAGACGATGCGCGACTTGACGTCGGACGCCGCATCCGCCGAACGCTGCGCCAGCGCGCGCACCTCCGAGGCGACGACCGCGAAGCCCTTGCCCGCATCCCCCGCCCGCGCCGCCTCGACGCCCGCGTTCAGCGCCAGCAAATTGGTCTGGAACGCAATGCCGTCGATCACCGCGATGATGTCGACGATCTCGCGGCTGGCCTGGTCGATACCGTTCATCGCGGTGATCGACTTGGCGACGATCTGGCCGCCCTTCTCGGCCTCGTCGCGCGCCTCGGTCACCGCGCGATTGGCGTCGCTGGCGTTGACCGCGCCGTCGCGCACCCCTTGCGTGATCTCGCCGACCGCCGCCGCCGTTTCGCGAAGGCTGGCCGCCTGCTGCTCGCTGCGCGCCGACAGATGATCGGTCGCCTGACGGATCTCCTCGATATTGGTGCGGATCGCGCCGGCGCTGCCGCGCACGTCGCTGGTCAGGCTGGAGAGATTCTGCACCGCGCCGTTGAAGTCCTCGGCCAGTTGGTGGAAGGCCGGCGGCAGGCCGGTCAGCCGCACCGTCAGATCGGCCTGCGACAGGCTGTGCAGCCCGCCGCCGATCGCCTGCAGCGCCTGTTCGCGCTCACGGTCGTCGCCGACCTTGGCCCGCGCGGCGTCGCGGAACACCACCACCGCGCGCGCCATGTCGCCCAGTTCGTCGCCGCGCTCGCTGCCGGGCACGTCGACGTCGTTCTTGCCTTTCGCCAGTTCCGCCATCAACTGGGTCAGCCGGGTGATCGGCCGGGCGATGCTGCGGCTCAGCAGCATCTGCAACATGATGGCGATGCCGATCAGCATGATGCCGCCCAAGACCAGCGCGACGATGGCGGTGGTGATCGCACGCTCCTGCGACGCCGCATTTTCCTGAATGGCGGCGGTTTCCTCAGCGCGGATGTCGCGCAGCGGCAGCACGATCGCGCTGGTCAGCACCGCCTTGCCCGCGTCGCGCACCGCCTGTTGCGCCTCGTCGCGCCGCCCCGCCTTCACCCAGGCGGTCAGCCGGTCGCTCCATTGCCGCCGCCAGCGGGCCTTCTCCTCGACCGACTTGGCGAGCAGCGCCCGCTTGGCCGGATCGACCAGCAGCGTCTCCAACTCGCGGCTGGTCGTGTCATATTCCTCGCGCGCCTCGTCATAGGATTTGAGGTAGCTCTTGTCGCCGGTGACCAGGAAGCCGCGCAGCTGGCTGTTCTCGCGCAGGATCGACGTCTCCAGCGTCAGGGCCTTGGCATAGACTTCCTGCGCATGGTTGCTGCGCGCCGTCGCGCTGCGGATTTCCCAGATATTGGCGAAGAAGACGATCGTCATCACCGCCGCCGACATGCTGATCACCAGGAACGATACGCCCAGTTTCTTGGGGATGTTCATGTTCGAAAGCATTGTTCGTTTCTTTCCATAGAGCCGGCGGAGGTACGTATTGGCGATCAGAAGTCGAAGCGGACGGTGGCCGATACGGTCCGTCCGTTGAGCGGACGCCCCCGGACGATGCCCGATGCGGGGATGCTCGCCTCATCGAAGCCGGTGAAGGCGGCGACGTCGAACAGGTTGCTGGCGTTGAACAATATCGTCATGCGGTCGGCGACCCTGGCCTGCACGAAGCCGTTGGTGGTGACGAAGCCCGGGACCTTCAGCGCATTATTGTCCTGAGCATAGCTGTCCGTCGTGCCGACGACCGTGGCCCCGATGGTGAAGCCCGCGATCGTCAGTTGCGGCGTGGCCTGGAAGATGAAGGCCGCCTGGTGCCGGGGAGTATTGCCTTCGAACGCCGGATTGACGCGGTCGTTGACGATCTGCGCATCGGTATAGGTCGCGCCCGCCGTCAGGCCGAATATGCCCCGGCGAAAGCCGCCCTCGAACTCCAGCCCCTTGGCCTCGTAATCCCGCGAAATGAATTGCGAGGTCACGGGGTCGACATTGCTGTCCTGACTCCGGGCCCAGAAGCCGGTCAGGTTCAGGGTCAGCATGTCGGTGCGATACTTCACCCCGACCTCGGCCTGCTTGACGGGGTCATAGGCGGCCGACGGCATCAGCAGCCCGCCGGTCGTGGTGCTGACCACCGGCGTGAACAACAGGCGATCGGCATTGGCGCGGGCGCCACGGCTGTAGCGGGCGAAGACCGCGAGCGGATCGGAAATGCGGAAGTTGATGCCCGTCGAATAGGACAGATAGTGGTAGTTGTAATCGACCGGCGCGGGCGCGCTCAACGGCGAGACGCCGACCTTCTGCTCGGCGGGCGAAATGATGCCGTCGCCATTCATGTCCCGCGTCACCGTACCGACCCGGCCGCCGCCCAGGTCCGCGCTGATGATCCGGCCGTTCGCCGATCCGAAATCGTAACGGATGCTGGCGCCGATCGCGATGCGGCCGATATGGTAATTGACCGAGGCGAAGGGCGCATTGACCGCGTAATCGACATCGATCGTGCGGCGCCGCGTACCGTTCGCCAGCGCCAGGTTGAAGGCATAAATGCCGTTCAGCGTCAGCAACTGCCCCGTACGGGTCCGAACGTCGAGCAGCGCCGCGCTACCGTCGCCGCGCACATCGCTGATCAATGTCGACCAGAGCGCATCCCGATCGATCGTCTGGCGCGATGCGTAGAAGCCCGCCGTCGTAGTCAGGTCGCCGCCGCCCACCGACCATACGCGGCTGGCGCGAATGTCGTTGGTGACATTGTCGAGATTGTTGTTCTGCAGATCGAGGAGGTTGAGGACCGCGAACAGGCCATTGCCATTCAGCGTGCCGGGATTGGCGATCGCCTGCCCCGCAAGCGGACCATTGGCATAGGACAGGGTCGCGCCCGGCCCGCCGATCAGCGGCAACGCCGATGTCGGCAGGAACGCACTGCTGAACGGCGCGACGAAGGCACCCGACATCCTGGCATAGCGGAACCGTTCGGTGACGGTCCAACCGGCCAAGTCGATCCGGGTCTCCATCCCGATCGTCGCCGCCTTGCTGCGCAAGCCATCGGCGATGTCATGCACGGCGACGTTGTTGTCGCCGTCGAGCACCAGACTGGTTCGGATATAGCGCGACAGCATGGTGTCATGGATGCCGTTCAGACCGACCACCGGGCGCACTTGGGGATCGGCGTTGGTGCCGGTCGCGCGATAGGGCGCGGCGTCGTAGAAAGGCGTGCGGTCGTCCAGATATTTGCCGTACAGGCGGATATAGCCGCCGGCGAATTCCTTGGTGACGTTCAGCTTGATCTGGCCGCCCTTCTGCGCGTCATATCCGGTACGGCGCGGGCCTTCGCCCTGCCGGTAGAAGCCACCGATATGAAAACGCAGACCATCGCCGAGCTTCGCCCCATAATCGAAATCGGCGCGATACTGGCGATAGTCGATGCCGGCGGTCAGCGCGACGGCGCCGCCCTCCTGCGTACCGGTCTTCGATACGAAGTTGATGAGGCCGCCGGGGGAATTGGACGCGAAGGTCGAGGCCGATCCGCCGCGGATCACCTCGATCTGCGCAATGTTCAGATCGGTGCGCAGATACAAATCGGGGCCGGCGCCCAGGATGTCGCCGAACTCCAGGACGGGCAGTCCGTCTTCCTGCAACTGCACGAACTTCAGGCCCTGGCTGGCGATCGGCAGGCCACGGACCGACAGGCTGACCCCGCCCTCACCGGTCGAGGCTTCAGAGCGGATGCCCGGAATGACGCGCATCAGGTCGCCGGTCGAGCGCGGGCCGAACGTCTCGATCTCCTCGGGGCGCAGAATGCTGGTCGAGGTCGCGCTGTCGAGGCGGTCCCGCCCCTTGGCGACACCGGTCGAAATCGTATCCTGGGATGGCGCGGTCGTCTGCGGCGACTCGCCGCCGGGTTTCACGACAGTTTCTGCAAGAGCAGGCGTCACGAAACACAAAGATGCGACCGTCGCAAGCAGACGATAAACGATCATATTCCCCCGTTGATCTTATGATTCCCGCCGCCGGAGGAATAGGATGGGCGCGTTAATTATGGATGAAACGGTTCCCCATTTCGCATGACGTCCGGTTACGCGTCTTGCCAATCGATCCAGGCGCCATAGGGATGGCAATAGGCCAGGATGCGGTCCCCACCATCCGGCCAGGAACGCAGCCGAAGCTCGACGCGTTCGCGCCGCGCATCCCATTCGAAACCGACACAGGCCAAGGGGTACGCAGGGCTGGCGCCGCGCGCCGCGTCGGCCAGCGTCCGTTCCATGGCGGCGCGTTCGTCCGCCGCGACATATTGCAGCACCATGGAATGGAGGACGACCCGGTGCCGCCCGGCCGCCATCGGCGGCATGGCCAATCGGGCCGCGAGCCATGGCGCGGCGTGCCCCGCGTCGACCCGTGGTGGATAATGCCGGGCCAACGCCAGCGCGTGCCCCAGCCGCGCCGCGCGTTCGGGCTGGTCGGCGAAGACGAACGACGCCAACCGCTCGCAAGCCCCCGGATCGCGGATGTCGACGGGATGGAGATCGACGCCGCACGCCTTGGCGACGACGACCGGCGCGTCCGGCGGTGGCGGCCCGCGCCATTGCGGCGCGATTCGCACCGAGGAATCCGGCTGGCCCGCCCGCACCCCACCCAGATCATAGGCGTAGCGCGAAAGATTGAGGTTGAGCCCGGCACTGGCGCCGATCTCCAACAGCTCGAAGCCGTGACCATGATCGCGCGCCAGCCGCATCAGCGCGGCCTGGAACGCCGCCGCACGTCCGACCTCGTTGGTCTGCGGCACCTGATGAAGCCAGGCGACCAGCAGATCGTCATGGCGTGCCAGCGCCTGGGCCACCGCCTCGTCGAAGCGGCGATGCTCGCCGGCATACAGCGAGCTCAACAGCGGAACCGCGCCATGCCGCGCCAGGGCGTGCAGTGCGGCGTTGACCCGCATGGCGATCGCCGAGGAGGCCGCCGTACTTCCCCAGCTTCGGATCAGGCGGGCGGTGCGCGGTGCATGATCGAGCTGCCGCTCGGCCGCCGCCAGCAGGTCGGCCACGAACGGCGCTCCCAGGCCGCGCATCACATCGGACTGGCGCATCAATTCGCCCATCGGCGTATCGGATATGTGTTCGGCCGGCGGGGTGGGCCGTGACGGACCATCCGGCTCCAGGCACATCACGGTCGAGTAATCCGGCTGCATGGCGCCGATATGGCGTCGCAATCGTTAATATATCTCCGCCGGCGCGTGGAGGCGGACGCCCCCGCGCCGCCGGATCCGCCTTCATGGCGCGACGGAAAAGGGTTCGTCCTCGCGCCGCCCGGCTATACCGGGTTCAGCATCTCGACGATCTTGTTGCCCAGGTCGGTCATGACGAACGGCTTGGTCACCACCGCCATGCCGGGCGCGAGATGGCCGTTGCCGACCGCTGCATTCTCGGCATAGCCGGTGACGAACAGGACCTTCAGGTCGGGGCGGCTCTCGCGCGCGGCATCGGCCACCTGTCGCCCGTTCATCCCGCCGGGCAGGCCGACATCGGTGATCAGCAGATCGATGTCGCCGACGGATTGCAGGATCCGCAGCCCCGATGGCCCGTCCTCCGCCTCGATCGCGCGGTAGCCGGCGTCCCGCAACACCTCGACGATCAGCATCCGCACGGTCGCCTCGTCATCGATCACCAGCACGGTGCGGCCGGCGCCGTCGTCGGGGATCACATCGTCGGGGACCATATCCTCGTCCACCTCGCCCATATGGCGCGGCAGGTACAGACACATGGTCGTGCCCTGCCCTTCCTCGGTATAGACGCGCACCTGCCCGCCCGACTGGCGGACGAAACCGTGGATCATCGACAGGCCCAGCCCCGTCCCCTGCCCGATCGGCTTGGTGGTGAAGAACGGGTCGAAGATGCGGTCGACGACGTCCTTGGCGATGCCGGTGCCATTGTCGGTGACGCAGATCGACAGGTACTGGCCGGGTGGCAGGTCGCGCGCCCTTGCCGCGCGGTCGTCGAGCCATTTGTTCGCCGTCTCGATGGTCAGCCGGCCGCCGCCCGGCATCGCGTCGCGCGCGTTGATCGCCAGGTTGAGGAGCGCGCTTTCCAGCTGTGCCGCATCGACCTTCGCCGGCCACAGTCCCCCGGCGCCCACCACCTCCACCGTGATGGCCGGGCCGACCGTCCGCCGGATCAGGTCCTCCATGCCGAACACCAGCCGGTTCACGTCGGTGGGCCGGGGGTCGAGCGTCTGCCGGCGTGAAAAGGCCAGCAGCCGCTGGGTCAGCGCGGCCGCGCGCTGCGCCGAGGTCTGCGCCCCGTCGATGAACCGGTCGAGCCCGTCGGTGCGCCCCGTCGACAGCCGCCGCTGGATGATCTCCAGGCTGCCGATGATCCCGGCCAGCAGATTGTTGAAATCATGCGCGATGCCGCCGGTCAGCTGGCCGACCGCCTCCATCTTCTGCGCCTGGCGAAGCTGTTCCTCCGCCTGGGCGAGCCGCGTCTGGTCGCGCAGGCGGTCGGTCACGTCGATCGCATATTGAAACGCGCCGACGAACTTGCCGCTGCGGTCGTGCAGCGCGTTGAAGCGCAGTTCGTAGCAGGGGCGGTCGCGCTCGGGCACGCCGAATTCCTCGACGATCGTAAACTCCTCGCCGGACAGCGCGCGCTTCCAGACACCGAGCACCGCATCGCGGTGATCGGGAAATGGCGTCATCAGGTCGGGCAGCGAGTCGCCGACACGCGGCCGAATGCCATAGATGCGCTCGAACGCGTCGGCATAGGCGGTGTTGAGCGCCAGATAGCGGAAATCGGCGGACACCACGCCGATCAGCGCGTCGGTATTCTCGATGACGTCGGCCCATAGCTTGCGCTCCGCCACCGCCTCCTCGATCCGCAGCTCCAGCGTGTCGTTCATCCGCCGCAGCTTCAGCTCCGCCATGCGCCGGGCGCTGATGTCGTTGAACAGGATGGCGACCCGGCGCATCTCGGGCGCCCCGACGCGCAGGGCGTGGACATCGAACCACCGCCCCATCGCTTCCGATCCTTCCTCGAAGCGGACGGGCTCGCCGCTTTGCGCGACATGGCCATAGCGTTCGAACCAAACCGATTCGAGGTCCGGCACCATGTCACGCGCCGTCCGACCCACCGCATCGACCAGACCGGTTTGATGGCGGAAGGCGGGATTGGCCTCGACGAAGCGATAATCGACCGCCCGGTCGCCGTCGAAGATCATCTCGACGATGCAGAAACCGGCGTCGACCGCCTCGAACAGGGTCCGATAGCGTTCCTCGCTGGCGCGTAGCGCCTGTTCGGTCTCGCGCCGTTCATGGATATCGATGACCGAGCCGATATAGCCCAGAAACCCGCCATCCGCGTCGAAGCGCGGCGAGGCGGCATCGATCGCCCAGCGATAATGACCGTCGCGGTGGCGCAGGCGATATTCCAGCCGGAACGCTTCCTGCCGGGCGTTGGCCTTGAGGAAGACTTCCCCCGACCAGCCGCGATCCTCGGGGTGGACCGCCTCCAGCCAGCCGAAGGCGCCGATGGACTCGGGATCCTGCCCGGTAAAGTCGAACCAGGCGCGGTTCAGATAGGTGCAATGGGCATCGACGTCGGTGACCCACATCATGACCGGCGCGTGATCGGCCATGTTGCGGAACCGCGCCTCCGATTCGCGGATCGCCGCCTCGCTGGCGCGCCGGGCGGTGATGTCGCGCGCCTCGATCACCGTGCCGATCGGACGGCCATGCTCGTCGTGCAGCGGGCTGGCGGTGAAGCCGACCGGATAGAAGCTGCCGTCCGGCCGAACGAACATCTCCTCGCCGTCCATCTGCGCACGCTCGGGAAAGGCGCGGTCGATGGGACATTCCTCCAGCGGATAATGCGAGCCGTCGGGGCGGGTGTGATGAACGACATCGTGCAGCGGCCGCCCCCGCATCTCGGCCAGCGAATAGCCGGTCAGCGCCTCGGCGGCGGCGTTAGCATAGATGCACTGCTGCGCATCATCCATCAGGAACACGGCCATGCGGGTATTGTCGAGCACTGCGTTCAGCCGCCGCTCGCTTTCCTGCTGGGCCCGGTCGGCGGCGAGCCGCCCGGCGATCTCCGCCTCCATCCTTGCCGCCCGCGCATCGCGCATCGCGATCTCGCGCCGCAGTTCGAGCTGGGTCATGACCTGCCGCGCCAGCAATTCCAGCGTCAGGCGCTGCCGCTCGGTGACACCGTCCGGGCGCGGTGCCGTATCGAGGACGCTGACCGTGCCGATCGGCAAGCCCTCCGGCGTGGCGAGCAGCGCGCCGGCATAGAAGCGCAGATGCGGCGCACCGGCGACCAGGGGATGGTCCGCGAAGCGTTCGTCACGCGCGGCGTCGGGCACGACGAAGGTACCCGGCTGCAGGATCGCCTGCGCGCCCATCGTGCCGTCGAGGGGGACCTCGCTCGCCGCGATGCCGACCCTGGCCTTGAACCATTGGCGATCGGCGGCGATGAAACTGACGATCGCCATCGGCGCTTCGAAGACATCGGCGGCGAGCCGGACCACGTCGTCGAATTCGGGTTCGGGCGCGGTGTCGACTATCGCATAGCGATCGAGCGCGGCGAGGCGCGATTCCTCGGTCCATTCCACCTTGTTCGCGGGTGTCCTCATCGGGTCGTCGGTTGCATGCGTCACGAGTGTCGGGGACCTGCTGCTCGAAAGGGGGCGGTCTTGGGCATCACGGCGCCGGCGCGGCCTATTGTCATGAGGTCGCCAGCGCATGACCGGGGGCGGGGTTCCTTCAGGACCAGACGAATCCGTCTTTCTCCACATCATTTTCCGCATCGGAGCACCTGCCGCCATGCAGGTCGCCAAGCCCGGCGCCGCTCATGACATGGAATGATGACCCCGAGCGATAACATCGATGAACAAGTCGGGACGACAGCCGTTTCGCCATGGAAGGAAAATCAATCGGTTGGCCGATCCGCCAGCCCGTATGACGGAGAGCAGGACATGGCGCAGCTGACCCTATCGGACCTGTCGAAGAAAATGGCGAAGCTCGACTTCGCCATGCTCGCCACGCACGATGCGTCGGGGGCGCTGACGGCGCGACCGATGAGCAACAACGGCGATGTCGATTATGACGGCGACAGCTATTTCTTCGCCTATGAACAGTCGCGCAAGATCGCCGACATCCGCGCGCACCCCCAGGTGGTACTCAGCTATACAGGCGCGGTCGGGATGCTGGGCGGCCCGCCGCTGTTCATCGCGATCGAAGGCCATGCCACGCTGATCCAGGACAAAAGCCAGTTCGAGGCGCACTGGACCAAGGATCTGGACCGCTATTTCCCCAATGGCATCGACACGCCCGGCGTGGTGATGATCAGGATCCATGCGGATCGAATCCGCTATTGGGACGGGGGCGAAGAGGGAGAGGTCGCCGCTTGAGCGGCCCTCGCGCGCCGGGCGATCGGACCACGCACGTCGCCATCTGCATCCCCGCGCGCAACGAGGCGCTGCGCCTGCCGCGCCTGTTCGAGGCGATGGCCGTGCTGGAATGGCGTGGTCCCTGGACCCTGTGCCTGCTGCTCGACGGCTGTACCGATGACAGCGCGCAAGTGGGCGACGCGTATCGCCGACACGCGCGGTTCGATCTGCGCGTCGGCCACGCGCCCCCCGCCACCGCCTCCAATGCCGGGCTCGCGCGGCACCGGGCGATGATGCTTGGTCTGTCGACGCTGTCGTCGCCGCACGATGTCCTGTTGACCAGCGATGCCGATAGCTGGCCGCAGACCGACTGGATCAAGACGATGGTCGCCGCGCTCGACCAGGCCGATCTGGTGGCGGGGCGGGTCATCCGCGCAGGACACCGTGCCAGCCCCGACCAGGACCGGGTGGAGCGCTATTACGACCGGCTTTTCGCGCTACGGCGGCGGATCGATCCGGTCATCTGGGAAGCGTCGGTCACCCACCATTATGGCAGCGGCGCCAATATGGGCCTGCGCGGCGGCACCTATCGCCGTCTGGGCGGCTTCGCGC
Organism: Sphingomonas sp. NPDC019816; assembly: GCF_050274375.1. Taxonomy (NCBI): domain Bacteria; kingdom Pseudomonadati; phylum Pseudomonadota; class Alphaproteobacteria; order Sphingomonadales; family Sphingomonadaceae; genus Sphingomonas; species Sphingomonas sp. NPDC019816. Next base: position 1,228 of record NZ_JBNNOB010000006.1, on the reverse strand, counting down.
CGCTGGCCAGTGGCGAGGATGGGCGGTTGATCGACGATGCGGCGCGCGCCGGTCTGCGGGTGCGGCGCGATGCGGCCAGCGTCGTTCACACCTCCGACCGGCGCAGCGGGCGGGCACCCAGCGGCCTGGCGGAGGCGCTTCACCGGCTGGACCGACAGGGTCTGGCCGGGATCGCGGTCGCCCATCCCGCCGACCAGCTCTGGCAATATCGCGCGCACGCCATCGCCCGGCGCGGCTTTGCGGACCGCGAGTTCGCAGCGCTGTCGGCGATGATCGGGCTCGATGACGACCATCTGGTCGGCGTCGCGCGTGACGCCCCCAACGCGGAGGGTTTCGCGATGCGGGTGGTGCCGGTGCCGCCCGGTGGCATGCGCACCCTGCCCTTCCCGATGGCGGAGGCGATGCTGGCCGGCCTGACGACGCATTGGTCGGAACGCGCGGCATGAGCGATCTTCGCGCGCAGATCGCGGCACGGACCGCCGAACTGCCCACGCTCGCCGATCCGGCGGGGACGGGCGACATGCTGGCGTTGCTCCGCCTTCTCTACCGCGTGGGACGTCGCGACCTGGCGCTGGGGCGGCTGTTCGAGGGGCATGTCGACGCCATGCAGATCGTCAACCGCTATGGCAGCGACGATCAACGCGCGCGGTTGCGCGATGCGGTCGACGCGGGCGCGGCGCTGGGGGTGTGGAACGCCGACCTGCCCGGAGCCCCGCTGACCGCCGAGGACACGCGGCTGTCGGGTGGCAAGAGCTTCGCCTCGGGTGCGGGCATCCTGTCGCACGCGCTGGTCACGGTGGACGCGCCCGGCGGGCGGCAGCTGCTTCTGCTCGACCTGGCAAGGACGCCCCCCGACATCGATCGCAGCGTGTGGCAGGTGACCGGGATGCAGCGGTCGGAAACGCATGTCGTTCGCTGGCGCCAGGCCGCGATCCGGCCCGACGACCGGATCGGCCTACCCGGCGATTATGTCCGCGACCCCTGGTTCACCGGCGGCGCGCTGCGTTTCGCGGCGGTGCAGGCCGGGGGCGTCGCCGCGCTGCTCGACGCAACGCGCGATCATCTGGCGGCGGCGGGGCGTGACGCTGACCCGCATCAGGCGGGACGCCTGGCCGAACTCTACGCCCTCGCCCAGGCGAGCGCCGCCGCCGTCCGCGAGGCGGGCGAAAGCTGGTTCGGTGACGAGGCCGCGCGCCTGCCCCTGGTCGCCGCCGCCCGCGCGGCGGTC
>NZ_JBNNOB010000005.1:0-57446 GCF_050274375.1 Sphingomonas sp. NPDC019816 | reverse complement strand
CAAACGGTGCACCCGCCATACCCGTCACGCTGCTCGACGAAGGGGGTCCCTTTTGGACGCCGATAGGGGGTCCTTTTTGCACGCCGATTGACAGCGCCGAGATCGATGATGATCACCGGCATCCCGGCCTGTTGCCCGCCTTGCTGGGCGCCATCGTCTACCACCGCCTCGGCGAACTCGGTCAGGGCGGGCGGTTGTCGCAGCTTGCTGCGCCATGTGTAAATCCGCGCCGTGGAAATGTCGTGCCGCCGTGCCACAGCCAAAACGCTGGCCCCAGGCGCAAAGGCTTCTGCCAAAATCTGCAGCCGTTCCTCGTCGCTCCAACGCCGCCGCCGTTCCGGCCCGGTCATTACCGTTATCTGCCCCATGAACCGCTCCTAAGCCTACTCTCGAGAGCATTCTTAAGAGCAGTCCACTACCTCACGACAAGGCGGCCGCCGCCGGATGGATACCCCTCAGGCCCCGCTTACGGGAAAGATCGGAACTGTCCCCGACACTAATACGCTGGCAGAAGCGCTGGCTGAGCGGCAGTCCTAGCGTGCGAATGCGAGCGTGCGCATCCGCCGGATAGAATTGAGAAGTAGAACGAGGGACGCAGCGAGCAGCACCGTGTCCTTGAGCAGGAACTGGCCAGGCATTGCCGAGATGGCCGGAAACCCACCTGCGGAGGACTCCGCCACTCCTGGCGTGGTGACGAAGAAGGACAGCGTGATCAGGGAGAAACACATCGACATGGCTGCTCCGAGCGCCGAGAACAAAGCGCTGAAAGCTCCTGCAGTTAGGGCGAACGCGGTCGCAAGCTGTATGAAACCGATGAAGTTGCTCTCGCCCTGCACCCCGAAGACGCTCAACCAGCTTAAGATCGGACTTTCGGCAATCAAAGGAGCGATGTTGTAGGCGTCGTAGGCTGTGAACTTCATGGCACCGGACCAGAGCAACACGAGGACGAGCGCCCATCGCAGCAGAGCTAGGTCCCCTCTGGCGCACTCGGCAATTAGAAACTTGGACCTTACCAAATTGAACATTGGTCCCGTATCTTGCCGCCTGGCCGCACGAATACGCCGTAGAAGCTCGGCCCGGCGCATGATCACGGACACCTCGCGATACAGGTCTTGTCCTGCGCGACCCATTCTAGACCGCATCCGCTTGGAACGAGGAGATGCCAACCGAAAATCCCAATTAATATGCGCGACGCATATATAGCATCTCTTTTTGGCTGTCGATCCGTCAAGGCCGATAGCGTTGTAGCGGCGGGTCAGCAGCCACCCTTATGAGCGCCGGCGCCGCTTGGCGCCTCGCCAAGCTCGTGGACGTCGGTCAGCGCAATATCCGCATACTCGCGTCGGATGAGATCGAGTTTCGGATCTATGTACCGGCGACAAAACGGCCGGCTGGGATCGGTGCGATAGTAGTTTTGGTAGCGCTCGTCCGACGGCAGGAAGCCAACGAAGGGCATCACTTGCGTGTGAATATCCTTCGCAGCCTGTGCCGCGAACCGGCGGACGGCCTGCTCAGCCTCGGAACGCTGGCCAGGCTCGAAGATATAGATCGCGCTGCGGTACTTTCCGCGAATTGAGCGTGCTCTGCTGGAGGAGTGCGTTCTGAGATGCACTTCGGAGAGAGTCCCCAGGCTGATGGCGGACGGGTCAAAGGTCACGACAACGCCCTCGGCCCAGGTGTCCGCCGGTGGCTCAGATTGCAGGAATCCTTGCTCGACCTGGGTAACACCTCGTAGCGCCTGAAACACGCCCTCGGTGCACCAGTGGCAACCGCCACCAAGGCCAACCTTCATCAACGTCTACCTTCAGTATCTCGTCAGGCGGGCCGGCTGGCTTCAAACAGGAACCAGGCACGACGCTCAGCCTCATCGGTCCAAGTGTCAATGAGGCCGGAGGTGGCGTTATCCTTCGCCTCATCCGCGACTTCCTTCGCCCGCCGAAACGCCTCCACCATATGCAGGTTATCGGCCCTCAGCTCGGCCAGCATGTCCTGTGGCGTCACGATTTCGGCATCATTGTCTATGATCGTCTGGTGGCGTGCTATGTCGCCGATGGAAGTCAGTGTTCGGTTGCCCGTCTTTCTGGCGCGCTCGGCGATGGCGTCGGTGACAGCGAGGATCTCGGCCGCCTGCTCATCGAGGAGGAGATGGTAGTCCCTGAAATAGGGTCCAGAGACATGCCAATGGAAATTCTTGGTCTTGAGGTAGACCGCGTAGCTGTTCGCCAGGATGATCTTGAGAGCGTCCGCCACGGTCATCGTCGCGGACTCATCAAGGTCGGTCGGGGTTGCGACTGGCGCAGGGCTGGCATTGGTCATCGAGAGGCTCCCTGATCGGTGGCTTTAACAGGAGCCGGTATCGATTCCCTTTCGGCCGTAGAGACCAACAGAATGATTTTGCCTCTGATCGAAGTCCAATGACTAGCGGCTATAGTTTCGATAGCCTCGAGCGACCGCGCAAGCGGATAGCAAAGCGTCTCTGATCCCGTAGGTTGCGAGATGATGGTTACTCGGCAGGGGTGAATCCGAGAACGAAGTTCACCACCTTCTCCGACGACATCTCGCAAGGTCTCAGCAACGTGCTGCCGTCAAGCATACGGTACAGGTTGAAGCTGACGATGTCGGTGCCGGCGAGATCTCTCGCAAACAAGCTGTTCCGCCGACCGTCTTCAGATCGCTGTACCGTCACGCCGTAGCGGTGGCCGTCGAAAAACCCCTCGCTGAAACCCCGTGGTAGCCGCTCCAGCGCTGCCTCGAAGGTGGCATTCGCCATCTCAGATACTTGATGCATTACCGAAAGTCGTTTCCGTTGGCGGGCGGGCGCGCTGGCGGATCCGCATCAGGCGCGCCGAATAGAAAGGTAACCTGCTTGATCAGCGCATGCGCAGCCACCTTGACTCCCTGATCGCACTTCACGGCGTTCTGGGCATATGCTGCACCGGCTCGACGCCGATGAGCGCAAGGCCGTTACGAAAAACCTGCCCGATGGCGCCTGCCAGGAAGAGCCGTGCGCGGCTGATCGGCGCGTTATCGGCACGTATGAAACGGCGCCCCGGATCATCGATGCCCGCGTTCCAAGCGGCGTGGAAAGCCGCCGCGAGATCGGCAAGGAAGAAGGCGATTCGATGCGGCTCGCGCGCCGACGCGGCCGCTTCCACTACTCGCGGAAACTGAGCTGCCAGTTTAACGAGAGTTAAGTCCTGAGTGTCCAATGGGGTTAGGTCGGGTTTGCCGCTCAATACGACTCCGGCCGCGCTTGCTCGTTGAGAAAGCGACTGAATGCGCGCGTGGGCGTAGTGAACATAGAAGACCGGGTTATCCCGTGAAGCCTCGACCGCCTTCGCGAAGTCGAAATCCATCGGCGCCTCTGCCTTGCGGGTCAACATGGTGAAGCGGACGGCATCCTTGCCGACCTCGCGCACGACGTCGGCGAGCGTCACGAAGTTGCCGGCACGCTTCGACATCTTGACCGGGGTGCCGTCGCGAAGCAGCCGGACGATCTGCACCAACTTGACATCAAAGCGGCTGCGGCCCTCGGTAAGGGCCGCGGTGGCCGCAACAATGCGCTTCACCGTGCCTGCGTGATCCGCACCCCAGATGTTGACCATCTCATCGGCATCGCGGGCTTTCTCGAAGTGATAGGCCAGATCGGTGCCGAAGTAGGTCCAGCTACCGTCCGCCTTGCGGATGGGTCTGTCCTGGTCGTCGCCGAAGCTAGTGGAGCGGAAAAGCGGCAGCTCGATCGGTTGCCATCCTTCCGGCGCGTCTCCCTTGGGCGGTTCAAGGACGCCGTCATAGATCAGGCCGCGCTCGCGCAGCCAACGCTCAGCGGCGGCGGGCTTCCCTGCAGCGAGGAGCTCGGCTTCTGACGCGAAGCGATCATGATGAATGCCGAGCAGAGCAAGATCGTCGCGGATAATCTCCATCATCGCGGCGACGGCGCGCGAGCGGAAAGTTACCAGCCAAGCAGCCTCCGGAGCATCTCGGTAACGGTCGCCGTAGTCCGCCGCCAGGGAGTAGCCAACGGACTTGAGGTAGTCGCCGGGATAAAGGCCCTCCGGAATATCGACGACGCTGTCGCCGAGCGCCTCGAGGTAGCGAAGATGCACCGAGCGGGCGAGGACGTCCACCTGGCCGCCAGCGTCGTTGACATAGTACTCGCGGATCACGCGGTGTCCGGTGAAAGCCAGCAGGTTCGCCAGCGCGTCCCCAACGACCGCACCGCGGCAATGGCCCATGTGCATCGGGCCTGTCGGATTGGCCGACACATATTCGACGTTCACCGTCTTGCCAGCGCCGGAGGCGGATCCTCCATATCGTTCGCCCGCTTCCACGATCGCCGCGAGCTCGTCGCGCCACGCGTCGTCGGTAAGGCGCAGATTGATGAAGCCCGGCCCAGCGACCTCGACACTGGCAACCTCGTTGATCGCTGCCATCCGGTGCGCCAGCTTTTCGGCGAGCTGCCGGGGGGCGACGCCTGCATCCTTGGCCAGCACCATAGCGGCATTGGTCGACAGATCGCCGTGAGCGGCGCTGTACGGCGTTTCCAGCGTCAAGCCGGTCCGTGCTAGCCCGGCCGGAAGGTCGCCAGACCTCTCCAGCGCATCGAGCGCGCGCTCAATTTGTCCGTAGACGCGAGCGTGAAGCGTCGCCGGCATCAAACGCCGCGCCCTGCGCGGAGCGGGCTACGCAACCTCGACGCCTTTCCAGAATGCGACATGATCTCTGATCGCTTCGGCTTTCGTGGTCGGGTTCGGGTACGTCCAAGCCGCGTTCGGATTGCGCTCTCCGCCCACCAGAACGTGATAATACCGCGCCCGACCCTTTATCGGACAGACGGACGAATGCTCGCTTTCCTCTAGCCGGCTATGATCGACCGTCTCAGGCGGGAAGTAGTGATTGCCCTCGACAATCACGGTCTTGTCGCTCGCTGCGATAGTGGCGTCGTTCCATACTGCCGAGACCATAATGTGCTCCTTCGCTCTCTGATTTGGCTGAGCGGTCCGTCATTCAGGTGCCGAGGCCTCGCCGGCGAGAAGCTTGTCGAGCCCGCCTCGGGCATCGAGCTCCAAGAGGTCATCCGAGCCCCCGATGTGCTCGCCGTTGATGAAAATCTGCGGAACGGTGCTTCTGCCTGACGCGTCCACCATCGCCTGCCGTTGAGCAGGGTCGTCCTCGATGTTGTGTTCAGTCCATTTCAGGCCCTTTTCGGTGAACAGAGCCTTCGCGCGCCTGCAGAAGGGGCACCAGCTGGTTGTGTAGAGGAGAATCTCAGGTGTCACGGCAAGTGTTTCCGATCGTTTGTGGACGAGGTAGATTGCGAGGATTCCTGCACCTCATCTCAGCCGAAGGTGAAGGCAAAAGCTTGAGCGCCGGGGTCAAGGAACTCAATCGCGAAGGTGCGCTCACGAACAGCGCTCTTCTGCCGCACTAGCTGATAGAGACGCTGCCCTTCGATCATGCCGTTCCCGGCGTCATTGATGTCCGTGCCGTGATCTCCCGCCGGTGGCTTGCCATCGATCGTCACCCGGAACCGTACCCGCCGGCCCGTCGCGGATGGGCCAAGCACGAGATGAAGGTCGCGGGCATGAAAGCGATAGACGATGCGAGCACCGGTGGATTGGGCCGTGGCATATTCCGATCCTACAAGCCAGCGGCCGGCCAAGGCCCAGGCATTCAGAGGCAGTCGCGGCGGTGCGACATACTCGTGTCCCGTGTCGCGTACGAAGCCGCCCGGCGACGCGAAACGCTCAGCTCGCAGATGCCCCAGATAAGTCTCGGCCGAGCGTACGTCGTTCCAGCTCGCTGCCGCGGAGGCTCCCTTAGTGCGTACAGTGACGGTCCGCATGTCGCCGACGGCACGACCATTCTCGGCCAAAAGCCTTTGGATGACCTTCTCGGACTCGGCGTAATTTCCCTCACCGAAATGATGATATCGGATGCGTCCCCGCGCATCGATGAAGTAGTGGGCTGGCCAATAGCTATTGTTGAAGCCGCGCCAGATCGCATGATTGTTATCGAGCGCGACAGGATAGGTGACGCCAAGATCACGCACGGCCTTCGCGACGTTTTCGGGATCCCTTTCGAAGGCGAACTCGGGCGCGTGAACGCCGATCACGACAAGGCCGGCCGCCCGGTACTTCGCTTCCCAGGCTCTGACATAGGGCAAGGTTCGCAGACAGTTGATGCAGCTGTATGTCCAGAAGTCGACCAGCACGACCTTGCCGCGCAATGCCTCACGCGAGAGTGGCGGGGAGTTCAGCCAAGCCGTCGCGCCGGAAAGCGAGGCTAATTCTCCCTCGAAGCCGAGCGGCCCGTCTCCCAGGGTGCTGGTCTGCTCCGAGCGATCGTCCGGCCGCAGGCTGTCCAGCAGCCTCTGTTCGACAGTCGATGTGCCGGCGAGCGAGAGCTTGGTCAGGAGGCCGGTATCGAGCCCCAGCGCGATGGCGGCCACGGCGAGAAGCACGAGCGCGCCAAGGGAGCGGCGGAACCACTCTCCGACACGGATCGACCGTTTCATTGCGGCGAACACGCGTCCGCCGATGAGCAGCGCAAATGCGAGCGATGTTGCTGCGCCGGCGGCGTAGGCCAGCAGCAGTAGCGATGTGCCGATGGTGGCGCCCTGTAACGCGGCCCCAGTTAGCACCAACCCCAGGATAGGCCCGGCGCACGGCGCCCAAAGAAGACCGGTAGCTACGCCCAGGAGCAGTGATGGCCAAAAGCTGGCGCCAGTCCGCTCGGGGCCGGCCGCTTCCGTAATCCGTGCGCCCAGACCGACGATCGGTCTCGTGGCTCGGTCGGCGAGCGCGGGGAACACCAGCAGCAGACCGAACAGCCCCAGTATCAGCAGAGCCACCGCTCTTCCGAGGCTGTTCGCCTGCACGGCCCAGCTGCCTCCAACGGCCGCCAGTGTTGCCACTCCGGCGAACGTCACCGCCATTCCCAACAGAAGCGGCAGACCGCTACGAATGAATGGTTGGCCCGCTCGCGCGAACACGAAGGGGAGCACCGGCAGGATGCACGGGCTGATGATGGTCAGCACGCCGGCAAGGTAAGATAGGATCAGCAGCAGCATGGCGAGGGATCCCTCTCCGACGACCGGAGTAGCTGAGGTTTGCGGTTACGAGCGGCCCGTCCCGTCATACGATTCGAGCTTGCGTCGGCGTTGATGCAGAGTGCGCAGGCGCGGACCATCATGCGGCCATTTTCCGGACCGTCTCCAGCACCCGGTCCTGACGATACGGCTTCGAGAAGAAGACCATGTCGTTGGGCAGCTTGGTTTCCGCTGGCCACGGCCTGCCTGACGTGATGATGATCTGGATGTCGGGCCAGCGCTCGCGAATGCAGAGAGCCAGCATGATGCCATCGATTCCGCCTGGCATATCCACGTCGGTAAAGACGACACGGACATCCAGGCGTGCTTCCAGAGTGACGATCGCTTCGGTGGCATCAGCCGCCTGAAGGACTTCGAAGCCGTCCTCTTCGATTATTTCTGAAGCGAACAGCCGAACAAGTGGCTCATCTTCCACGACGAGAACCACGGGGCTCACCATTATGCGCATTTCTCTGTCAGCCCCTCGTCAGATGGCGCATCTGGGCTTGCAAATCGGCCTCAAAGCCAGCCGGATCGTAGCGAACGTCCACGCCGCCAGTGCCGACTAGACCGATGCTGATGAGCTTCGAGCCGAAGCCGCGTCGCGCCGGTGGGATGACGAGAGGTCCACCCCATTCGCGCCATTTGACCGTGAGGCGCTCGTCGCCATTATTGCTTTCTATATCCCACGTCAGCGAGACGTTGCCGCTCTCGCCTTTTAGGGATCCGTATTTGCAGGCGTTTGTCAGAAGCTCATGCACAATCAGCGAGAAGGACATCGCGGCTTGTGGCCACAGCGCGACCGGTGGGCCGTCTATCTTGACGCGGTCCGTGAACCCGACCGCCTCAATGACGGTTGCCGCAATCGATGCAAGGTCGGCCTGCGCCCAGCTATTTTGGAGCAGAGCGTCGTGAGCGGCGCTCAAAGCCATCAGACGGCGTTCGAAGGCGTAAACGGACTCGCGGTCACTCGCTGATCGGAGCGTCTGACTCGCAATCGCTTGAACCATGGTCAGCATGTTCTTGAGCCGGTGCGCGATCTCACCATTTACAATGCGCTGCTGCTCCTCTGAGCGATGGCGTGCCACGCCGGCCTCGAGGCGATCAGCGACGGTGCGGAGAAACGCGATCTCTTCTGCGAGCCAATGCCTCGGGTTTGCCGAGTGGACAAAGAACAGAGCAGTCGTCCTGCCAGGGTCCCGCACCGGCACATCGACAAGCGCACGCACCCCATTGCGCATTGCGAGCGCTAGGTTGGGGGACGTGCGTTCGTCCGCGAGCGCGTCTGATACGACAAGCGGATCGCCATCGGAGAGAGGCTCTTGCAAGCCGTCATAATCGTCAAGCGCGTGACGGCCGGCGACGCTGAGGACGCCGGGAGCGGTCCAGTCTGTTTCGACTTCGAGCATCTCCACAGCGTCATCGATCAGGCCCAAGCCAGCGCGATCTGCACTCAGCACCCGCCCGACGATGGCGGCGGTAGCTGATGCCATCTGCCCGGCATCGTCACTATTGCGAATAGCCTCGCCGATATCGACCAAAGCGGCTTGCAACTCCGTCAGACGATCACTTGCCTTTGCGGTACGGCGAAGTTCGAGATTTTCGCTCGCGAGGCGGGCGAGCGCTCGCAGCATCGCTCGTTCCAACTCGTTCAGCCCTTCCGGCCGCGGCTCGGTGTCGATAACGCACAAGCGGCCGACGATTGCCCCTGAGCGTAGTATCAGCGGTGCTCCGGCATACGAGCGAAAGCGTCGGCCGCCGGTGACGAGCGGGTTGCGCTTGGTGCGCTGATCGGCGGTCAGGTCCGTGATTTCCAGCATGTCTCCATGATCGATCTCGATCTGACATACGGAGTGATCGATCTCGGTCTCGCGGACGTCCAGGCCGTACTTGGCTTTGAACCATTGCCGATCGACGTCGAGCAGGGTGATGAGCGCGATCGGGACGTTGCAAGCCTTTGCGGCCATAAAGACGAGGTCGTCAAAGGCTGGTTCCTCAGGTGTGTCGAGAACCATCAGGTCAGCAAGGGCGCTGGCGCGTTGAGCACCCCGGGCGATTGCGGTGTCGGCCCTCACGATCATTGGTCTGCTCTGAACAAAGCTTGCTGCGCTGGTGCGGCGCCGATCGGGGTACGGGCGACGCACCGCATGTTCAGCGCGCGTGCGAGCCGGCGGTGTGGCCGAGGAAGAAGCTGGTCAAAGGTCACAGCTTCAATGTCCGTGGATGCGCGGAGGCCAGTTTGTCGTGGCGTCCGCCTGCTTATGTCCCTGCTCTGCATCATCGACGGTGAGCACGATCTTGCCTTGAATGTGCCCGGCAGCAGCACGCTCGTGGGCCGCCGCCGCCTGGCCGAGCGGGAACGTGCTATCTACGGCGACACGTATCGTGCCATCACCGAGCAAGCGGCCGAGTTCGGCGAGTTGTCCGCCATTCGAGCGCACCTGCGTCGCGGATACCGTGATGCCAAGGGCGACCGCCTCGTCGTGACCGGCAAATCCCAGAGGGAAGATGGGAAATAGCGCACCGCCGTGCCGGATGGTCTGCAGAAAGCGATCGGCGGTGGGGCCGCCCACGGCATCGACAACCAGGTCCACGTCGCGCACGACGTTCTCGGGTGCGGTCTTTGTGTAATCGATGAACTCGTCTGCGCCGAGATCGTGCAGGAAAGCCTCGTGACGGCCGGACGCACTGGCGATGACGCGCGCTCCCCGGTATTTCGCCAGCTGAACCGCGAGATGACCAACTCCACCCGCCGCGCCATTGACGAGAACGGTTCGTCCCTCGAGGGGAACCGGCTCGTGCCTGACTGGCTGCAACGGATTGGCCTCGTCGTGCCCCAAGGCGATCAGGAATTGCCACGCCGTCAGCCCTGACATCGGTGCGGCGGCGGCGTGGATGTGATCTATCCCAAGAGGCTTGATGGCGAGATCGCCGGCAGGCGCAGAGACGTACTCGGCATATCCCAGGCTGTCGCCGAAGCTGGGAAAACGGATCATTCCGAATACACTGTCGCCGCGTGCAAAACCTGTGACGCCATCGGCGACGGCTTCGACGACGCCGGAGACGTCCGACCCGGGAATGACAGGAAATGCGACCTTCGGCCGCCACTCCGGTGGCAAAGCCTTATACCCTTCTCTTAGATACCAGTCTGGCGGGTTGATCCCTGCGGCGAGGACGCGGACCAGTACCTCTCCTGGCTTGATGTCTGGCATTGGGGCATCTTCGTATCGAAGCACGTCCGGGGTGCCGAATTCGTGGAATCGGATGGCTTTCATAGCTGAACTCTTTCAGACGCGTTCGAGAAGCGCGACGGTGCCTTGCCCGCCGTCGGCGCAGATGCTGACGATCGCACGTGATCCGACCGGCAGCGCCCACAGCTCTTTCACCGCCTGACTAAGGTCGCGGGCGCCGGTGGCGCCGAACGGATGCCCGATCGCCACCGAGCCGCCCATTGGATTGACGCGATCCCAGTCGAACGGGCCCAGGTCTTCCTCGACGCCGGCCTTGGCACGCACCCAGTCCGGATCGGTGATGGCCGCAACGTTCGCCAGCACCTGCGCTGCGAACGCCTCGTGAATTTCCCATAGCGCGATGTCGGGGTAGGCGAGCTGATGCCGTGCGAGCAGGCGCGGAATGCCATAGGATGGCGCCATCAGCAGGCCCTCGGTATGAAGATCAACGGCCGACACTTCATAATCAACAAGCCGGACGTGCGGCGTACCGGTCGGCAGTCTGCTTACGCCTGCCTCATTGGCGACCCAGCAGCCGGCCGCGCCATCGGTGATCGGCGAGCTGTTGCCGGCCGTAATGCTTCCCAGCCCGCTGTCCCGGTCAAAAGCCGGTTTCAGCGCGGCAAGCCGCTCGGCCGACGTATCGGCACGCGGATTGGCGTCGCGCGCCAGCTCAGGAAGCGAGATCACGAGATTGTCAAAGAAGCCGTCATTCCAGCCGTCGACCGCACGCCGATGGCTCTTGAGCGCCCATTCGTCCTGAGCCGCGCGCGAGATATTCCACGCCTTCGCAGTCTCCTCCATGTGATCGCCCATGGTTCTTCCGGTGATACGGTTCGCCCAACCCTTGGTCGGCAGAACAAAGTCCCGTGGCGTGAGCGACTGCAGCTCGGCCAGCGCAGCGGCGGCATCCTTCGCGAACAGGTCTGTAAGCCGCTTTGAAGATGCGGCCGTCAGCGCGAGCGACGGTCGGCTCATGACCTCGGCCCCACCGACTAGCGTCAGGTCGGCTCCGGCGCCCAGCATTCCCGCCGCAGCAAAGGTCGCTGTCATGCTGGTCGAGCATGCGAGAACTATCGAGAAAGCCGGGACGCTCGGATTGAGCTTGGCGTCGAGCCAGACCTCGCGCGCGATGTTGCTCCAGCCCAAGTTGGGGATCACGGTTCCCCAGACGAAGAGGTCGGGTTCTGCTTGCTGAGCCATCGCTTGCACCACCGGGACAGACAGCGAGACCGCGTCATAGGCCGCCAGCGCTCCGCCTCCGCGTCCAAAGGGCGTCCGAAGACCGGCAGCCAAGAAGACTGGTTTGGCGAAGCGACTCATGATGGTCTCCCGGAATTCTGGGATTGGATTGGGAAAGTTGCACCACGCAGCAGCCGGCCTGGCTCGAAAGGCGGCCTGTGCCTTTTGCCCCGGGCGATATGCTGACGCATGCAGGGAAGCACTGGAAACCGACTGTGGCGGACGAGGAGTTGCCTGACATGCAGAGCATTGAGAGAACGCTCGACAGCCTGAAATGTGGAGCGCAGGGGCAGCCTGTCAGGGCAGGTTTCTAGCTGAAGCTGTCGTGCGACGATCGTCATGGCGACAGCCCCAGCCCGGCGGGCGCCGCGGCATCGGGTCCTCGGCCCGTGGGGCAGGGCGGGATCTGCGCCGTTAGCCACCGTAGCGCTCGGTCTTGATTGCCGCGGTGCCCAGACCGGCGAGCAGCACGCCATCGGTCGCTATGTTGACAAAGCCGTTCGACCCACAGACGAAGACATGCGCCGGCGCGCGGGGAAGCCGACCGATGACCTCCTGGACCATTGTCCCATCGATCCGTCGCGCGAAGTCGGTCTCGCGTCTGGGCGCTTCACGCGTGATTGCCAACGACAGCACGAAGCCGGGATCATCGAACTCAATTGCTTGCAGCTCGTCGGCGAACAGGACGTCGTGAGAAGTGCGGGACGAAAGAAGCAGCGCGGTCGGCACAGTCTGTGCCGATGCGCGGCGTTGCCGGATCATCGCCATTAGCGGCACCAGGCCCGATCCTGCGCCGATCAAGAGCACTGGTTCGGCGACGTCCCCCGGCCAGAGAAAGTGTCCGCCGAGCGGGCCGCGAACCTGGATCTCGTCACCGACCGCCGCAACGTCGTGAAAGAAGGGCGATACCTCCCCATCGGTCAAGCGTTCGATGGCGAGTTCAAGAATGCCGGATTCATCGGGCGGCGAAGCGATCGAATAGCTGCGCATCGCCTTGTAGCCGTCAGGGGCCGTCAAACGCACGTCGACGTGCTGGCCCGCCACATGCGTGAATGGATCGCGCAACCGTAGGAAGAAGCTCTTGATGCCCGGTGTCTGCTGGACGATCCGATCAATCACCGACAGTTGCCACGACGCGGCTTGCACGGCGCTATCAATCATGAGTGTATCGTTGCTCGCGCCAGGGATCGCCGTAGATGTGGTAGCCGCGCAGTTCCCAGAAGCCGGCTTCATCGCGCATTGTGAACTGCAGCGCCTTTACCCACTTGGCCGATTTCCAGAAATACAGGTGGGGGACGAGCAGTCTTGCCGGGCCGCCGTGATCACGCGCAAGCGGCTGGCCCGCATATTTGAGCGCCACCATCGCCTTATCTGAGAGGAGATCCGCCAGCGGGACGTTCGTTGAGTAGCCGTCGTAGGAATGGGCCAGGACAAAATCGGTTGGGTGCTCGAGCCCGGCATCGGCCAGGATATCCTCGATCAACACGCCCTCCCATGCCGTATCAAGCTTAGACCAGGAAGTAACGCAGTGGATGTCTTTCTTTACCTTGGTCTGCGGCAGAGCGTTGAATTGGCTCCAGTTCCAGACCTTGACGGGCTTCGGTCCGATCTTAACCGTGAAATTCCACTTCGATGTGTCGACATCCGGAGTCGGCCCCGCCGTCAGAACCGGGAAATTCTCAACGAGATGCTGCCCAGGGGGGATCCGGCTGGACTGGTCGCCGCCGGATCCGCGTCCGGTAAAACCTCTTGTGACCATCCAGACCCTCCTTTTCGTCGCGACAGCACGGGCCTGGCTTTCCGTTCACTCTCCTGCGTTACAAGCCTTTCGCACGCGGATCCGTCCGACGACGAGTTGAGAGGAGACTCGGTACCTGAGCTCTGCCAAAGTAAATCAAACTTGTTTCGTCATGAATCGTGACGACTGCGCTATGACTATACCTCTGTGACAACGCCCATTCCAAATACCCGGTGGCTATAGTTTCAATAGCCGCGCGGGCGATCAGATCGCAGCAGATTGTCGTCCCCGGCGCGGGCTCGCTCGGGCAAAGGCCTAGGGGATCGAGCGACGGGCTTGGCTCTTTACGCTCGGAAATACGGGCTATTTTGACGTGTTTGCCGACGCGCCTGGCCTAAGCGGCAGCGCCTTGATCGACGCACAGCAGCCCGCTCGACGGCCAACGGCAACCGAAGCCAATCAAGCTTCTGAGGTTCGATGTGAGCCTTCCGCATCAGTCCACTTTGCGAGCCGCGCCAAGCTGCGCCCTCAGCGTTGACCAGCTATGGCGAATATCTCGGCCGTAAGTTTCTCCATCGCTCACACGCTGCAAGAGCGGGTCTGCGAGCCAAGCGGACTGCTGCGGGCTGAGCAAGTCGGTGATCGGGGTGCGATACGGGACGGCTAGGTTGATCTGAGTTCGCTGCGCCGCCGTCAGCGGGAGATGGCGCACGGGGTTCTTGCGCAGGTAGAATTGCGGCTCGCGATCCAAGCTGAAGCTGCCACGCTCTGCCGGAGCAAAGCCTTCCGCACGAGCATAAGCGTTCAGATCGGCAAGCGTGACCGCTTGCGGATCGAATCGAACCTGCACTGCTTCCTCGCCATCGACCCACCCCGCATCGGTCGTGATCACCGCCGGATGCTGAGCAAGGCTCGTCTCGCCCGACCAGAAACATGGCGTCGTGTAGATGGTCTCCTCGCTGAGGCCGGCCTCAGTGAGCAAGTCGCGCCCGAGCAGGTCGAAATACGCGGGAACGTTGCCGTCGAGCGTCCGCAGAGCGGCGCTGAGACTTTCGTGAAGGGCGAGCGCGTCGTAGCGATCGGCCAATCGGGGCAGCAGCTCGGTTCCGTCGGGTCGAAGAAAGTGCACAACCGGGTTGTTCCAGGATCGCTCGCCATAAAGGCGTAGGATATGGGCATCCGCACCGGGATGATTGTTGAAGATCGCCACCGGGACGAACCGATCGGTGATTAGCTCTACCATCAGCGGATGCGTCAGAACGTCCTGTCCGAAATGCACGCAGGTCGAACACCCTGGCACCTCCTGGAACAGTAACAGCACTGGTTTGCGCTGCGCGGCGGCCAGCGCTTTGCCGCAGTCATAGTCGCGCAGCCACGCGACATCGCCGAGCTCGCGATGCTGGCGATACGAAACTCCAGTGTCTGTCATGCCAACTATGTAGTGAAGCAAAACGGAAAACCATCGGCTGACGGTTTCGGCTATAGAAACTATAGCCGGGCGCTATTGGTAAAGAAAATGCACAGGCGGCATTGTAGAGACGCCCCAGTCAGCCTCGATGCCGAAAAAGGTGATGCAATGATCCCAGGTGCGATAGGTCATATGCAATAGCCGAGCAAACACAATTGCGGCCGCGTGAGGCGAAAACAACTTGTGAGTCTCAACCGGTAAACCGAAGGACAATGACGGTTACAATGACCTCTGCCGAACAACCCGCCCCCGAACTCCGTGTCAGGCAATGGATAGACGTTGACGGCACGCCGCTGGACGTCCCCGTCACGCTATCCGATCTGGGGGAAGGGCCGAAGATTCTCTTCGCGTTTCAGCACTGGTGCCGTGGCTGCCACCTGCACGGTTTCCCTACGTTACAGCGGCTCCATGCCAGTCTGGCCACAAGGGGAGTCGGCTTTGCAGTGATCCAGACGGTGTTCGAGGGCGAGCATGAGAACACCTTCGAAAAGCTTCGAGTGAACCAGGTGAAATATGATCTGCCTGTCTCGTTTGGCCATGATCCGATCCCGGAGGGAACGCGTCTTCCGACTTTTATGGAGGATTACCGCACACGTGGGACGCCCTGGTTCAGCGTGATAGACGCCGGCGGAGCAGTCATATTCTCAGATTTTCATCTCGATGCTGACAAGCTGGTGGCGCATCTGGAACGAGTTTGAGCGATGCGCCAAGGGCTCATCCTTGCCGCTACCCATGTTGCGACGCTGTCGCTGGGATTTGCTGCGGGCATCTACGCTCTTCCGATCCTGACGGCCCCGCCGCCGCCTGATGCAGCAGCTCTCGCATCGACCGAGAAAGAGGCCCTCTACACCGGGCGGTTCGAGCGTCGTCTGAAGGGCAGCGACTTCGTCCATTGGGGCGACGGGAACGTGATGGTGTTGCGCGACCGGGTAGCGCACATCGGCCACCTCTCCCCTGGCCCGGATTACAAGCTCTATCTCGCTCCGCGCTTCGCGGGCACGAAGGACGAGTTCCTTGCGATCAAGCACCTTTCGCGCCGTGTCGGTGACGTGAAAACCTTCGATGGCTTCATCGTTCCGGTCCCGCCCGACATCGATGTCGCCGCATACACTACTGTCGTGATCTGGTGCGAGGCGTTCGACCAGTTCATCAGTGCCGCCGAATACCAGCGACGCGCGAAAAGCTCATGAAGTCCAAAGCGACGCCGATGTCACGAGCTCAGAACCGCTATCTCCCTCTCGCTGTAATGAAAGGCGGAGCAGCACATAAGATCGGCATCGTTGAGCTCGACCGTAAGGGCGTCAACATCGCGCGGCGACTGATCCGGCACAGCCATCGGACCGTCGTCATCCACCGCTCGCCTAAGCTTCTGGCCGATTTCGTCCGGAAGGGTGCGGTAGGCGCCACGGGACCGATCGACGTGCGCAACAAGTTCGAGAATCGGAGATCTTCTGGGTGATGTCTCCAACCGGAAGGCGGGCGAGGGGATGATCGCCGGGGTCGCCCATCGGCCTGAGCGGGTCATCCGGCGGGGTGGGACATGACCCACTTGATGGATACGATGAAGGCGGCGGGCACCCGCGGGCTCGCTCTTGCGCCAGTGGCGGCTCTGCTGCTGAGCGTCGCCTTCCTCCTGCTGGGCAACGGGTTGCTCAGCACCCTGCTGATCGTCCGGGCGGGGCAGGCGGGATTCTCCAGTGGTAGTATTGCCGCGATGACGTCCGCCTACTTCTCGGGTTTCACCATCGGTGCGCTACTGCTGCCGCGCGTTATCACGTCCGTTGGCCATGTGAGGACGTTCGCCGGCTTCGCAGCCATCGCTTCGATGACGGCCCTCCTTCATGCCGGGCTGGTCGAGTCGTTTGCCTGGATGTCGCTGCGCATGATCACCGGCCTTGCTTACGCCGGCATGATCCTGTCGACCGAAAGCTGGCTCAATGCTCATGCGCTGCCGTCGACGCGCGGGCAGCTCCTCTCGATTTTCGGCGTGGTTTCCATGGGCTCCTGGGCCCTCGGGCAAGCGCTCCTCAATATCGCGCCCCCTGCCGGTATGACGTTGTTCCTGATCGGGTCTGTGCTGATATCGGCGGCCGTGGTGCCAATCACCCTGCTGCCCGGTCATCCGCCGACCGAGGTTGAACAGGATTTCGTCGCTTTCCGGGATCTCCTGAGGATCTCTCCTCTTGCGACAGTCGGCGTTTTCCTGGCGGGACTGGCCATCGGCGGGTTCTGGGGGATGGGTCCGACTTTCGCCCAAAGGATCGGCCTCGACGTCGGCGGCATCTCCGCCTTCATGGCCGCTGTCCTTGGGGGAACCATCGCGTTGCAATGGCCACTTGGCTGGCTCTCTGACCGGGTACCACGCAATCTGATCATCGCCGGAGCTGCCCTGGCGTCTGCGGCGGCTGCCATAGGCATAGTGTTTGCGGCCTCCGCTCCGCTACCTCTGCTACTCGCTGCAGGCGCGCTCTTTGGCGGATTCGGCATTCCAATCTACTCGTTATGCGCAGCCATCGCGAACGACGATCTCCCGGCCAGTCGGCTGCTGGGCACCGCGCGCGGTCTTCTGCTGCTCAACGGTGTCGGAACTGCGATAGGGCCCTTGGTCGGTGGGGCCGCAATGAATTTTGCGGGTCCCGGCGGTCTGTTCTTGTACGCTGCAGCGCTGCTGGCCATTCTCTCGGCGCTAGCCGTTGTCCGTAGATGCCCGGAGCACTCCGTGGAGGCGAGGGCCACCCGCTGCCCGAGCACGCCGATGATCACGGCGTCGCTCGACGCGATGATTCAAACCAGAGACAGTGGCCAGAGCGCGTCGCGCTAAGAATGCCGGGGTGGCGTCCTAAGCGACTTCCTCCACCAGAAGGTCCCGACCATTGAACTGTACGGTTTCTCCAGCTCGCGCGCCCTCGATGGCTTGATAGATCGGTGCCATCGTCGAGATCCCCATGAGCTCTTGCCCGTGGCACACGAATTTGCTCGTCGAGACGGCGATCACGAAGTAGCGGCCCGACAGCTTGACCAGAGCGCCTTCTGCGACAGTGGACTTCGGTCCGAAGTCGATCAACCTGAGCCTGTCGAGCTTGTCGGCATAATCGTCGAGTGTGTCATCGAGCGCTTCCGCTAGGTCGCTCGCGACTTCGGCTTGCGCCTGTTCGTCGTTTTCGATCGTCTCAGTCCGGTCGAGACGAGCGGTGGCAACATAGTCCAAGTAGTGATCGCGTGCACTGTGCAAGGCAGCCGTTTCAAGCGAGAGCATCGTTTCCCGGACGTGACCCTTATTCCAATCCATTATCACCTCGTCGAGTTTCGTTTAAATTCACTGGAAGACCATCCACAGCCACGATGGTGCGCTGCGTGCCGTCCGCACTATTCGTCTGTGATGACGTCTTCGCCCTGATAGGGGATGCGGATGAGTCGGGGGTCGCGAATGATGCTCGTGACCAGCCAGACGTAGGTCTGTTCTGCGGTGTCGAACCCAAGGATGCTGAAGGCCCCGCCAAACGGACAGTCTGGAAAATCCGGGAAGCCTTCGCGCAGGACGTAACGCTCGGGATCGCTGTCGAACTCGGCTTTGTAAACCTTGCGCAGGCCGTGCTTGCTCGGAACATCCTCATCACCGGTCGGCATCGTTTCGCGGCGCTCAAGGAGACGTTCGGCCAGATCGCGGTGACATGTCTCATCGAAAACGTCGAAAGCATCGATCAGCAGTCCCTTATGTTGAGTTGCGGGATCGGTGATCGCGTAAATGTTCGAGGCGTCTTCCGCATCGTCGCCACTTTCCAGGCGCAGAGCGGCATCCACCTGTACGGCGCAGGCATCCAGCGTCGATCCAAGCTCGAGGTCAAACAGGCGCCCGTCTTTCACACGATATTCGCGATCATAGCCCTTTGCGACGAAGGCCTGCACGGCCTCTAGGACGTCGGTCACTTGGCTTGTCATGGATGCACCTCTGTTTCTCGTTTGACCCGATCACTCTCAGCGGGGTCTGCGCTGTCGATTCGCTCGTGCTCGCGAGAGGTGCCGGACGCGGTCCTCACAGCCATTTTGCTTTCTTGAAGCGCATGAAAAGGAAGAGGCAGATCAACGTCATGGCACCGAGCACGACGAAGTAGCCGTAAGCCGTGTCGAGTTCCGGCATGTGTTTGAAGTTCATGCCGTATATGCCGGCGATTGCCGTGGGGACGGCGAGGATCGCGGCCCAGGCAGCGAGTTGCCGGGTGATGACTCCGATCCGCTGCGCCTCCAGCAGGCTGCTGAATTCAAAGACGGTGGATAGAACCTGCAGGAGGCCATCAATCATCGCCTGCACACGCGAAACATGGTCCGCGACATCGTTGAAATACGGTCGAACCTCGGCACTGATGCAGGGATAGTGTCCCCGCACGAGCTTGCGAACCAATTCCGCCATTGCGCCCAGCGTTCGCTGGAACCTCGTCAGCTCGCACCTCAGGCCGAAGATACGAGCGACCTCTTCACGGCCGAGGAAGTCGTCCAATGATCGACGTTCCATCGCCAGGACGTCGTCTTCGATCATTTCGAAGATCGGCAGGTACTGATCGACGATGCGATGCAGGATGGCGTGCAGGACGTAGTCAACGCCTTTGCCAAATTGCGCTGGCGCCGCCTCAAGCTGCTCCCGGAGATTCCCCAATGCGCCAGGCGTGCCGTGCCGCACGGTAATCAGATGATTATGGCCAGTGAAGATCGCTGTTTTGCCGTAGCGTATCCGGTCACCATCCAGCTCGGCCGTATTGGCGACCACATAGAGTTCGTCGTTGTAGACTTCGAGCTTCGGGGGACATTGCGGATGCATCGCATTGTCGACGGCCAGCGGGTGAAGGCCGTAAGTTTTCTGAAGCGAGTGAAGCTCATCCTTTGTCGGTTCAGTCAGGCCGATCCAGCAAAAGCCTGAGCGGCTCTTTTCAGCCGCGACGCGCTCATCGATCGCCACCTCTCTTACGCGCTTCCCCTCGTTGTAATAATAGCTTGCGATGACGGTCATGCAGTTCTCTCCGGAACGAGAAGACCGCGTTGCACCGCCGGTCGCGCGAGCCCGCGCTTGAGCCAGGCTGATATGTTGGAGAAGGTCTCGAACTCAAGCAGTCCGCCGACGTCATATGATGTGACGAGCGCGTTCACCCAGCCAAGCGTCGCGACATCGGCGATGGAATAGTCGCCAACGATCCAGTCGCGCCGATCCAGCTGGCGATCCAGAACCGTGAGTAGCCGCTTTGCCTCGCCCGCGAAGCGTTGCACAGGGCGCTCGTTTTCGGAAGCTTGGCCCCCCGACCGCAGGAAGAAGCCTAGCTGACCGAACATCGGACCGACCGCCGACACCTGGAAAAACACCCAGGCCAGCGTCTCGTATCGACTTTCAGGTGCGGTCGGAATGAGTTGGCCGGTCTTCTCCGCCAGATAGACCAGAATCGCTCCCGACTCCCACACGCCGATCGGCCTGCCGCCTGGCCCGTGGGGGTCGATGATCGCTGGTATGCGGCCGTTCGGATTGAGCGATACGAAGGCGGGGTCCTTCGACTCGTTCTTCGAGATGTCGACGAAATGCGGCTCGTAGGTCAGGCCGACCTCTTCGAGCATGATCGAGATTTTGACGCCATTTGGCGTCGGCGCCGCGTAAAGCTGCAGGCGATCTGGATGCGCGGCTGGCCATCGCCGCGCGATCGGGAACGAGGAGAGGTCTGGCATCCGGCTGCGATCCTCGGGGCAATTCGATTCTGACAGCATGCCAGATCATACTTCCCTCCGTGCCCGGATCGAACAGCGACGCGGCCACGAAGGGAACAGCTTAGTTTTCTGAAGGCGTGCGGGCTGCGCGTTCATTCCGCTCGTGCAGCAACTTGCGCCTCGCATGCGCTAGGCATCCTGGCGCTTCGGAAGCACCCAATCAGGTCGCGCGAAGTGACAGGTGTAACCGCCCGGCCGCTTCTCGAGATAATCCTGATGCTCAGGCTCTGCTTCCCAGAAGTCGCCGACGGGCTCGACCTCCGTGACAACCTTGCCATTCCAAAGCCCCGATGCATCCACGTCGGCGATCGTGTCTTCGGCGATGCGCTTCTGCTCCTCGTCGACGTAATAGATTCCAGACCTGTAGGAGAGCCCGCGGTCGTTGCCTTGACGGTCCTTCGTGGTCGGGTCATGAATCTGGAAGAAATACTCCAGAATGTTTCGGTAGCTCGTCACCTCGGGATCGAAGATGATTTCGATTCCTTCGGCGTGCGTGCCGTGATTTCGATACGTGGCATTGGGGACATCGCCGCCGGTGTAGCCCACGCGGGTCGAGACGATGCCCGGCTGCTTGCGGATTAGATCCTGCATACCCCAGAAGCAGCCGCCAGCGAGAACTGCGCGCTGATGCATGTTAAGCCTCCTCTACCTGATCGAGATATTCACCGTATCCCTCGGCTTCCATCTCATCGCGTGGAATGAACCGAAGCGCCGCCGAGTTGATGCAGTATCGCAGGCCGCCACGGTCGGCTGGACCATCGGGGAAAACGTGGCCGAGATGGCTGTCGCCATGAACCGACCTGACCTCCGTCCGCACCATCCCGTGCGAGCTGTCCCGGACTTCGTTTACGTGTGCCGGGATGATGGGCTTGGTGAAGCTTGGCCAGCCGGAGCCCGAATCGAACTTGTCAGTGGAAGCAAACAGCGGCTCACCCGACACGACGTCGACGTAGATGCCTGGCGCCTTGTTGTCATTGTACTCGCCCGTGAAGGGCCGTTCGGTACCATGTTCCTGGGTGATGCGACGCTGCTCAGGGGTAAGGCGATCGATCGCGGTCTGTGTTTTCTCGAACTTCATGATTAGACCTCCAATGCTAAGTCTAGAGTATTAGGCGCAATACGATCAGCCTGACTGAACTGTCACAAGTCGACTATCGCAGCCGCGCTCTCACTTATCCAATACGCCGTGAGCATAGTTTCCATAGCTCTGACGCTTGGCTCGATGTGGCTCACTGCCACTCATGTCGCGCTGCAAGCTGCGCGATTTTCCGGATTTCGACCGGAGCCGTCGATCCGGAGACCGTCACGATCACCACCTCCCTCTCCAACGTGAAGCCTTCGATAGGCCGCGTAACGAGGCCGGTCTCTGCGGCAGATCGTTCCGGGACGATGCATATCGCGCGACCTTCAGCGACGATGCGATGAACCCAATCTTCTCTTTCGGAACGAAAGCGGGGGCGCATCACGACGTCGCGGCGCGCAAAGTGCTCTTGTATCTGGCTGCGAAACTCGCACTTCAGGCGATCGACCAGCGGGTATCTGGCCAAGTCCTCTCCACAAACAATAGCTGCCGTTGCCAATGGGTGCTCACTTGCGCAGGCGAGTAAGAAGCGCTCTCGAAAAAGAGGACGGACATCCAGCTTTCGGTCGGGGCGGACCTCCCTCGGGAGGATGCAAGCGTGATACTTGCCGGATAACACCTCCGATGAATCCTCGCCTGATTGCAGCGAATGCAACCTGATCTCTATGGATGGGACCTTGTCCAAGGCACTTTCGAAAAAGGTGCCGAACGCTTTCGGACTGATCGTCGGCGCGACGGCGATGTCCAGCACTCGGTGCCGCCCCATCGTCCAGTTCTCCGAGTGATCACGCACGCTCCTCAACGCCAAAAGCATTCGGCGAAATTCTGCTTCAACGTCCTGGCCGAGACCGGTCAACCGGCTGTTCTTCCCGTCCCGATAGATCAGCGCACCGCCGAGTTCGTCTTCCAGGCGACGGATGGCACGAGTCAGGCTCGGCTGTGACACGCCGCTCAACCGAGCCGCCTCGGTGAAGTTCAGCGTCTCAGCCAAGTTTATGAAATAGCTGACCTGATTGAGTTCCATCACCCCTCGGCCCGTGAGTTTGTCGCACGCTATCCCGCGGACCGTCTTCGACAGACACGCTGGAGAAGTATGCACGACGCATATAGTTTTCGAGTTTGGACTTGTCTATATGCGTGACGCATATAAAAGCACGGGATCGTGGTGATGGGCGCCGATGCCTGATGCTGCCTGGCTCACGATAGCGTGCGAGGCGATGACAATCGTCTTGCTACCGGGCCGGCGGAGATCGTTGATCGGCGAAGGTGAGCGCCGGTTCTCGTCGAAACGGCGCTCATGGATGTTGGGAGGTATCGACGTGCGGGGTACTTCGTTCACATTTGACGGCGGAGAGGGCAAGCTTCTCTCCGGGGTTCTAGAGGCGCCGGAAGGCACCCCTCGTGGATGGGCGATCTTCGCTCACTGTTTCACGTGCGGTAAGGACAGCCTAGCGGCTGTCCATATATCCCGCGCGCTGTCGCGGGCCGGCATTGGCGTCCTGAGATTTGACTTTGCTGGTACCGGGATCGGCGGGTCCGAGGGTGAGGCAGTCGATTTCGCCTCGGACGTGACGGACCTGAAATCCGCCGCGAAGGCCATGACGGCGGCGGGAATGACACCCTCTCTTCTCGTGGGGCATAGCCTCGGTGGAACTGCCGCACTCGTAGCGGCGGTCGACCTGCCAGATATCGTAGCCGTAGCTAGCATCGGGGCGCCGGCGGAGCTCCAGCATATCCTGAAAATCTTCGACGCCAACGATCTCGATACGATCAGGCGTGAAGGCGAAGCGTCGGTCGAGATCGCCGGCCGGCCATTTCTCATCCGTCGCAGCTTCATCGACGCCGTTGAGGAGGTGGATGTGGAGAAGGCAGTTGCTGCGCTGCGTCGTCCCTTGCTCGTTCTCCACTCCCCCCTCGATCAGGTTGTCGCGATCGAGCATGCGTCGCGTATTTTCGGCGCTGCCCGCCACCCGAAAAGCTTCGTCTCGCTCGACTCGGCCGATCACCTTCTCGCCGAGGCCGCCGACGCGAACTTCGCTTCTGCGATGGTGGCGGCCTGGGCAAATCGCTACCTGCCGCCCCTTATGCCCGACCTTTCCCAGGTCGAGGCTGCGGACGGGGTCGAAGCCACCGAAACGTTGGCAGGCAAGTTTCAACTCAAGGTCCGCAGCGGCGAGCATTCGATTTTTTCAGACGAGCCAACATCCGTAGGCGGGCTCGGAAGCGGTTTGTCGCCATATGAGCTGGTCTCGGCCGGCTTGGCTGCCTGCACTGTGATGACGATGCGCCTGTATGCGAACCGAAAGGGCTTTCCGCTCGAACGAGCGAGCACGAGGGTCGAGCACAAGAAGGTGGCGGACATGATGCCGCCCGACCGGTTCACGCGAACGATTGTGCTCGAGGGGCCTCTGGATGACGAGCAGCGCGCGCGCATACTCGAAATCGCCGATCGCTGCCCCGTCGACCTTACGCTCATCCGCGGATCGGATGTTCAAACCGAGCTCGTTGACTCACCCGAATCCAAACCGGGTTCCGAGCCGGCAGCTTGATCATGGTGTCCAAACAGGGAGACCATGGTCGATTTACAAGTGAGCGAACGGAGCGAGCAATACTCGCCGGTGGCTGCTTTTGGGGCATGGAAGATCTGCTTCGCCAGCGAAGAGGGGTCATCTCGACAAGGGTCGGATACATCGGCGGTGAGACACCGGACCCGACCTACGATGATCATCATGGCCATGCGGAGGCGGTGGAGGTGGTCTTCGACCCCGCCGTTCTGAGCTATCGCTCCTTGCTCGAGCTTTTCTTTCAGATTCATGATCCCACGACGTATGAGCAACAGGGCAGCGATGTCGGCCCGAGCTACCGCTCCGCCATCTTCTACACCGACAAGCGTCAGATGGAGGTCGCGCTGGAGACGATCGCCGAGATCGAGGCGTCTGGTCGATGGCCTGGCCCGGTCTTGTCCGAGATCAACCCCGAAGAGCCGTTTTGGGAAGCGGAGCCGGAGCATCAGAAGTACCTGCTGCGGTATCCGAGGGGATACAGCTGTCACTTCGCACGTCCCGCTTGGCGCCTGGATAAAGATCGGTGAGGATGGGGCAACACCGAGAGACGCTCGCCCGTCTCACTGCCAACAGATGCGCAAGCAATCGATTGAGCGCGCCGACATCCTCAGAAAGGAGCTGAGCGCATATGGACCTTCCTGTTATCCCGATGCCGGCTTACGTCACAGCCGGACTGTGGGGCCTGGTGTCCGGAAGCGGCTTGCTCCTGGGCGCAATCGTGGCTGACGTTTTCTTCGGCAAGCTCAGCCATCGGATGGTTGCGGCTGTCATGGGCTTCGGTGGTGGCGTCTTGTTTGCCGTTATAGCCACTGAACTTGTCGTCCGACCAGATTCGGCCGGGGCGGCCTTATGGCCAACCGTTGCCTTGCCTGTAGGTGCTGCGGTTTTCAGCGGCATAAACTGGTATCTGGCGCGCCGTGGTGCGAAGAACCGGAAGCGCTGCGGCGAATGCGTCGAGCAGCCGGCCGAGGCGGAGCTTCACGGCAGTGGATCTGCAATCGCCGTCGGGAGTGTGCTTGACGGCATCCCTGAGGCTCTCGTGATCGGGATGTCGGTCGCCGGCGGCCGTGCGATCAGCCTGGCCGTGATCGCCGGCTTTTTCCTAGCGAACGTGCCACAGGGTCTGTCGAGTACCTCGGGCATGAAACAGGCCGGTCGTTCCCGTCGGTACGTCTATACGGTCTGGCTGGGGATACCGCTGCTCATTGGGGTCGCCGCTGGCATCGGCAACATTTTGCTCGGCCCGGCATCGGCGCAGGAGCCGGCGATCCTCTTGTTCGCGGCGGGTGCCGTACTAGCAATGCTGGCCGAAGCCATGATCCCCGAAGCGTTCGAGAATGCGCCCCCCTTCATAGGCCTGATTACGGTGCTCGGCTTTCTGGCCGCCTACCTTATCGCGCAGCACTGAGCCGGTATCGCCGGAGGAAGTTGAGCGTGGCTCTTACTCGCGATCCTGTCCTCGCTCGTGGAGCTCAGCGTCGATCGGACAGTCGGTGCAACCTTCATAGCAGCACAGGCGGCAGATGCGGTACGAGTGCTCAAGGTTCTCCAGGCGGTCGCGGAGGACGCGCTCGGCGATGTCGGTCAAGAACTTCATCTCGCCCTTGTTGAGGATCGACAACCCCTCGGCGATGACTTCATCCCTCGCTGCTAGGACCGCAGCACTGGCCTGCTGCCCTGCCGGTGTCAGATACAGGGAACGGACCCGCCCGTCGCTCGAGGTCGCCCGGCTCTCAACCAACCCCTGTGTAGTGAGGCGATCCGCAAGGCGGACCGTCGCCGCGTGCGACAAGCCCACCCCGACCGCAAGCATCCGCACCGAGAGTCCGGGCTTATGCGCGATCAGCGCTAGCGCCGAAGCGGCAGATCCTTCTTCTGGCGCCCGCGACGAACTAGCGCGAACGATGTTCTCGCTAATCATAAGCGCGAACGCACCGAACACGTTGCGGTCTCGACATTCATCCATTCGCACCGTTATATGTGCGTGGCGCATAGACAGCAAGCTTTGGCACACGCCAATCCACACAACAGGACACCGAGGAAGGTGCCCAATATCAGCGACTTACGCGATATATGCGACTTAGGGCGTGAGAGATTTTGCGACGAGCTGCCTAAAAGCACGATACGCTGTGGCTATGACAGCTATGTAATTGCTCCGCCTCGCACGGACTTGCCTCACCTCATCGAGACGCGGCGGTGAGAGCCTCCGACGGAAGCCGTGGGGCAGGGATCACGAACGATCCGTATGTCGGAACTCGACCGTGTCGGCGCGAGCGATGATCACGGTATCGATTTCGGAGGTGAAAAGGCCGTGCTCGGCAACGCCTGGAATGGCTGCGATTGCCAATGCGGTTTGCCGGATGTCCGTGATCGACCCAAACGCAACGTCCAGGATGTGGTTGGCCTGATCGGTCAAGAACGGCTGATCGCCCAACATCCGGAGGGAAACCGGAGCTCCGAGATCAGCGAGGCGCGCTCCTACGAAATCCGTCGCGAACGGGAACACCTCCACCGGCACCGGAAAGCGGCCGAGGCGCATTACAAACTTGCTGGAATCGACCACGGCTATGACGCGAGCCGATGCAGCAGCAATGACCTTTTCTCGCAGCAAGGCACCGCCTCCGCCCTTGATCGCGTGCAAACTTGGATCGATCTCGTCGGCGCCATCGATGGTGAGGTCGATTGAGCCGACACCTCCGAATGGGATAAGCGGTACAGACACCTTGAAGGCCACAGCTTCGGTCAGGCGCGAGGTCGCGACCGCTTTGATGCAGAGCCCGTTTGCGACCCGTTCGCCCAGGCATTTTACCGCGTAGGTCGCCGTGCTGCCTGTCCCCAAACCGACGATCATGCCGTCCTGGACCTCGTCGACCGCTCGTCTGGCCGCGAGTGCCTTTTCTGCTTCGAGGTCAGGCACCATCCAAGTTTCCCTTCTGCACTCGAGTGCCCACTTAGCGTACCGCATGCTCCCAGCGATGATATTGAAACAGCCGCCGAGCGGACGCCTGACGTGCTCTTTCCCCTTGGCACGTTGACCCGCTCGTCACCGGCCGATATGTATATGCGCCACGCATACATATCGCGGCGGTCTGAGTCTCGAACTTCTTGCAAACGGTGGCGAGGCTATGCCCGCTTCCAGCGATTATTCCTCGTCAACGGAAGGCAAATGCGCA
This sequence comes from Sphingomonas sp. NPDC019816, assembly GCF_050274375.1. Taxonomy (NCBI): domain Bacteria; kingdom Pseudomonadati; phylum Pseudomonadota; class Alphaproteobacteria; order Sphingomonadales; family Sphingomonadaceae; genus Sphingomonas; species Sphingomonas sp. NPDC019816. The sequence continues at coordinate 30,118 of NZ_JBNNOB010000005.1, read as the reverse complement.
TGACAGTCAGGGTTGCGATCAACGGCTTCGGACGCATTGGTAGACTGACGTTGCGCTCTATTGTGGAACTTCGCCGTCAGGACATCCAAGTGGCTGCCATTAACGACCTCGCATCGGTTGGCACCTTGGCCCACCTTCTAAAATACGACTCCGTTCACGGCCCCTTTCCGGGTGAGATCGAAATTGGCGCCGACTGGATCGATGTCGGCTACGGAAGAATAGAAGTAACCAACCAGCGCGACCCTGCGAATTTGCCTCATCAGCGGTGCGGCGTCGAAATCGCCCTGGAGTGCTCCGGATTCTTCACTTCGAAGGAAAAGGCGAGCGCGCATCTTCGCGCCGGCGCCAAGCGCGTCCTTGTTTCTGCGCCCAGCGAAGGAGCCGACAAGACGATCGTTTTTAAGGTCAATCATGAGACGTTGACGTCCGAGGATGTAATCGTCTCGAACGGGTCCTGCACGACCAACGTGCTAGCACCTGTGGCTAAAGTCCTGAACGATCTGTTTCGTATCGAGCGTGGCTACATGACGACGGTCCACGCCTACACCGGTGACCAGCCCACGCTAGATGCCGTCCACACCGACCCATATCGAGGACGCGCAGCCGCACTCTCGATGATACCGACGTCGACAGGCGCGGCGAATGCCATTGGCCGTGTATTGCCGGAGTTGAAGGGCAAGCTGCACGGATCCTCGATCCGTGTTCCCACGCCTAATGTGTCGGTCATTGATCTGGCTGTCTCATCCATGCGCGACGTCACCGTGGAGGAAGTAAACGAGGCCATTCGGCATGCTGCTGATGGGCCAATGCAGGGCGTGCTCGCCGTCACCACCGAGCCGCTGGTTTCAATCGATTTGAGCCATCGGACCGAATCGTCGATCGTCGCGCTGCCACAGACCGACGTTGTCGACCGGAGATTGGTTCGCGTTCTCGCTTGGTACGATAATGAGTGGAGCTTCGCGACCCGCATGGCGGATACGGCACTTGAGTTGGCCAAACTGGACAGCTGACTTCTACGACAACGCGCTGAGGTAAGAACTGCCAACATTAGGCTCGGGCGTCGTCACGGCCGCAGCAGCTTTGCGACCTTACAGCCCGATCGGCGGTGACGCGGTCCGCGCAGCCGGAGAAACAAGCACGCGTCAAACCTCGACAGCGATCAGTTGAATGTGTATGCGTGACGCATATACCTTGTCGAGTCATGATGATGATGGACGAGCCTTCAGATCGACTGATTAACGTCTTCGGCGCACTCGCTCAGGCCGTCTCTGATCGGGTGCGGATTGCGATCGCCCAAGCGTTTACCGCGGGAGGGGAAACTGCCGCCGCGCTGATAGCGATCGGTCATGAGCCAGGGATGTCGATAGATCAGATCAGCCGGATTCTACGGCTCTCGCATGCCGGGGCGGTCCGCGTCGTTGAGCGGCTAGATGACCAAGGTTTTGTGGGAAAGTCGCAGTCGCCGTCTGACCGCCGCGTGGCACATATCACGCTAACGAGGCGCGGCCAGGCTGAACGAAGCAAGCTTCTGGGCCTGAGGAATGCAGCGGTGGCCGGCTTGTTGGTTCGGGTCACTGCCAGCGACCGCGTCATTCTGGAGCGGATCGCGGACACCATCCTCACTTCCTTGCTCGAAGATCCACAGAGCGCCGTGTCGACGTGTCGTTTTTGTGATCAGGCACGGTGCCTAGGCTGCCCGATGGGCACGCGACGCCATTGATTCTCTCGTCTTTTCCGTAATCGGCATTATTTCCCAAGGAGTTTCGAATGCAATTTCTGAACCGCTATCGCTTTCATGTTGCCGAGGAGAATCGAAGGGATTTGGCGCTGCTGCGGTGGGCGCTCGTCCTGATCTTTCTATGGTTCGGTGGCATGAAGTTCACCATCTACGAGGCTGAGGGGATCGCCCCGTTTATCGGCCACAGCCCGCTGATGAGCTGGCTTGGTATGTTCGGAACGCAGGGGCAGAGCTACTTCGTCGGTGTCATTGAGCTTTCGACGGCCGCGGCCCTCACCCTCGGCGCGTTTCGGCCGATTTTCTCCGCACTTGGTGCCCTGATGTCCGCCGCCACCTACCTCACTACGCTAACATTTTTCGTAACCACGCCGGGGGTCGCGGAAGCAAGCGCCGGAGGTTTCCCTGCCATTTCGGCAGCACCGGGCCAGTTCCTGCTCAAGGATGCCGTTCTCCTAGCAGCATCGCTTGTGCTGCTCTTGAACTCGGTGGACCGGCGGCCAGCGAAGTTGGCGTAATCCAATGTTTGGCGATGATGTGCGCAATGAGACCGTGATGAGCGTCAGCGTCTGCTTGCCACACAGGGCATCGGATCGCCGGTGATCACAGGATCGACAGTCCTATGCGCACCCATGTCGCACCAACCCAATGCGGCAGGGGACCGAAGGCGTATGCGCGCCGTCGTCGACGATCGACGATCGTGCGCTGGCGATCATCTCGGGCGACGCCGGCGATGTGATGATACCGGCCGGTCCCTATCAGGCGCCGCAGCCGGAGCGGCAGCCGCGCGCTGCCCGCACGGCGCTGGTTCCGCCCCGTGTCAGCCTCACGGAAGCGGCAGCGCCGCGGACGCGTGAAAAGGTGCTTAGAATAGTATTCCAGCCTTACATCGACGACCGCGGCCGCCTCCACGAGGCCAGCGCGGTTCGCGCGGTGGTTCAGTCGGAATGGCAAGCGCAGGCGCTCGCGGACGCCACGCCGATTCCGGACAAGAATTCGGCTGGGCCACAGTCTGCCGAGATGAGCCTCTCCGATGCTGTCGACCGTGCGGCACCAGGTGTCGTCGACGTGGCGGCCTTCGACCCGAACCTGCCGGATCCCGCTATCGTCGCGGCCGCGCGGGCCCGGGCGGTCGATCCGATAGCAGAGATAAAGGCGGACGTTGCGAAACGGCTGACCCCGCGAGCCGAGCAGGCCGCCTCGAGCGCGAAGGCTTCCGCTTCAAAGACGGGACGTGCTGCGGCGGGCGCTCCGGTGAGCGGGCCGACCGCTTCGGAGCCGGTGCTAGCGGATGGGCGCCGTGGCGGCACAGTTTCTCAAGGCGACACCATGCCGGGCGCCGCCAGCGACGGCGAGACGACATCGTCGGAATCGGCGGTGAAGCAAAGCGGGCTGTCGGTCGAGAGCAAAGCCAGCATGGGTGCTCAAGCGGCGGCGCAGGTTAAGGTGAGCGAGGCCTACCGCGACAGCGCAGCCAAGGTTCAAGCGGAGGCGAAGAACGCCGCGAAAGCCGCAGCCGTGCCCGGCCTTCAGCCCCTGACCAACCCCACTCTACGCGCCGCAGGTTTTCCGGCGGCGGTCCCAGAGGACAAGTGAGATGAGCGCCAAGAACGGCTTCTTCGACAATCTGCTCTCAGGGGTGTTCGGCGACAGCAAGCGGCCTGATGGGCAGCGGCCCGACCTCGCCGTGCCGATGCTCGCTCATTGGCTGCCGTATCGAAGCTACGACCCCAAGACGGCAATCTTTTACAACTCCGCCTCACGCGGGTTCGTGATCGAGGTCTCGCCGTTGGTGGGCGCCGACGAACGCACGGGAGAGATCCTGACCCAGTTCCTGTCGGAGGGCATTCCCGCGCCAGGGTGCCTCCAGTTTCACGACTGGATGAGCCCGCGAATCAGCGAGCGGCTCTCCCGGTGGTACCTGCCGCGCTACTCTGCGAGCGGCGTCTACGAGCGCATGGCCAAGCACCGCGTGGACTTTCTGACGGATGGCGTCTGGAACTCTCTCTCGGCGGATGCGCCGTTCTGTCTACGCAACCACCGCGTCGCGATTTCCTACTCGACCCCCGAGAGCTCGAGCGTATCGAACGAGGAGAGGTGTTCGATACCGGCGGCGCGATCTCGCGGCTCTCGTTCACTCCGACGGCCACGTCCGGCACGGTTGCCGAATGGCGGGAGATGGCGAGCGAGGCCCACCGGCAATCCCAGGCGTACGACAACGCGGCGCAGGAGATGCTCACCTGGACCAAAACCGACCGCAGCGCCTACGGCACGTCCAGCGAGCGATCGTCGGGATGGGATTCGAGCAGTGGCCGGGTGGCGAACACGTCGATTGAGCAGTTCGACCGCACGACGGGCAGTAACTCGCAAGGTCTTGAGGATAGGTCGTCGACCGGCCAGAGCCTGACCGTGTCGAACGGCCATGATCGGTCCGCGGGCACCCTCAACCAAGTGACGGGATCGTTGTCGGCGGGAATAGGCGGCGGTGGGGGTTCTACAGGTGGCGGTGGCAGCCGGAGCGGAATCGGCAAGGTTCTCGGGCGCCTTCCAGGAGTTGGCGGCAGCGTTTCGGCGCAGGGTCAGCAGAACGACTTCCTACGCCATGGCACGTCAGACACCCGATCATCGGACAGCTCGAGCACGGCAAGCAGTGGGGTGCGGGACGAGCACGCTAACGGGACGGGCGCAACATCTTCTGACGGCACCTATGATCGCTCGGGCGTGTTCAGCCGTGCGTCGACCTCATCTAGTTCCTCGCTGACCCACGAGCAGGCACTAGCGCGGGCCCGGTCTTACACGGAAACTGCGCGCAAGCTCGAGGAACTGTCGCAGCAGCTGTCGCGCGACGCCAGCTACGCCGAAACACATGGCATGCAGCTGAGTGAGAATATGAGTCAGGATCTCGCGCAATGGTATCGCGCGCAGCAGGCCTCCAACCCAGGCCTCGACGCTCCCGAACTCTGGGCGACCGATCTCAGCGACCATCAGCGCGCCGTCCGGCAGGAGATGGTGACGCGCTGGATTCGCGAGAAGCAGGATGACATTCGCGAGGAGATTGCCGGTAAGTTGCATGAGCCGGATCTCGTTCAGGTCGACCGGCCAGGTGTCGACAGCGCAGCGGATGTCACCGGCTCCTATCGCCCGCATGGAGTATCAGGCATTCCCACAGGCCCGACCGGAGGCGATCCCCGCGCGGCACAGGCGGTCATCGAGCGTGGAGAAGCAAATCTCGCCGATGATCGGGCCGCGGCGCAGGCCGCCCGGGCCAACTCAGTGCAAGGGTCTCTAGGCGTCCAGCAGGAGGTCCACCGCGACCACGATCGCGGCTTTTTCAGTGACCCGAAGCTGCGGGAGTGATCGCGATGCTAGAAAGCGAGAAAGAGGTAGCCCACGAAGCCGGCCAAGATCGCGTAAGCCACCAAGTAAGCGGCGGCGCTCGCTTTGCTCACGTTGCCGGCAGCATCGGCCACGGGGCCGTGCGGCTCGACGCCATCGTCTACAAGGAGCATCACGGGGCCACCAGGGTTGTCCTTGGTTGCCGCGAATGTCGCAGTGTCGAGCGTCAGCATAAAAACCTCCGAACCTTTCAAAGATACAAGGTTCGAGATTTGTTCGCAAGTGACTGAGGACACGGCTGAATGACAAGAAGTCAGCTTGGTCGAAAAGAGGAGACGAGCGCCGCGCCTGAGTTGGACATGGCCGACCGGGCTGTGTTCGGCTTTTCGTGGGTGCTTGTGATGGCGGTCGGGTTGATGCCGATCGTCGAGACGAGCCTGAGGCGATCGCCTTCCATTTCAATGCCGGTCGTGATCGCCTTCTTTGTAGCGGTCGCAAGCGGCCTTGCTCTCCGACGGCGCTATAGCTGGCTCGGGTTCGTGCTTCACATCACCGGTCGCGTCGCAATCTGGCTGTCGATCTTCTGCATGTCCTTGGCGGCCGTCCTGTTTGTGTCCGGCTAAAAAGGGCGCTCCACAGTCGGCAAGTTTTCAGGGTGTAAGCGCATCGACCGGAACGAACACCTCCCCGGTCTCGGCCGCGCGGCGCACCTTCAGCGCGAGCAGCCGATCGATGCCGATGCCGCGATCCAGCGCATCGTGCAGGTCCTTGCCTTCAACCCCGATCACGCGCTTGCCGCGACCGAACGCACGAAGCCCCTCGTCGGTGAAACCGCCAAAGCTGATGAACACGCCCCGGGCCCAGGATGCCTTCTGCTCGACCTTGCCGTGGAAGGTATGAAGCTCGGCGACGCCGATCTTGCGGTTGAGCCATTTGGCTTCGACCAGGTAGGTCTCGTCAGCGAGCTCGAAGCTGCCGTCGATCTGCTCGCCGTCTAGCCGAAACGGCTCGCGCGCCTTGAGCCGGAAGGCATCGAAAAGGTCAGTGAGGAAGCGCTCGAAATCATAGCCGCGACGATGCGGTTCCAGGTCACGGATTGCGAGTAGTCGGTCTCGCAAACGGGCAAAGTCGATCGCGTCGAGCATCGGCGCCGGCACGACGTTCGCGGGGATGGGCGGAGCGGTGCCTTCGAGTTTGGCGATCAACCCGGCGATCTGAGCGGCTGCCCTAGGTATGGTGTCCGGTGTGCCGGGCCCACGGAACGCCTCACGCTGCTCCCACAGAACGCGCAGCGTCCGGGCCGCGGTGCCATCGTCGACCTGCGCCAGAAAGCAGCGCAACCGCTTCGCTTTCGACGTCCCGTCGGTGGCATATTGCGGGGCGTCGATGTCGATATCGAGCTCGCGGACGAAAAACTCGCTGAAGGTCCGGTTAGAAAAATCGAGCACATAGCCCTTCTCGCCGCCGCGGAAGACCTCGTCGACCAGACCGAGCTCGATCGAGCGCAGGCTGCTCACCGCCGCTTCGCCTTGGACGGACGCGCTCGGTCGGCTGCGCGTATGACGCTTAGCACTGCCGGGTGTACGTCGCCGGCTTCCTCGTCGGTCGGCTCGGTTGCCCATTTCTCATTGAAGCGCAGCAGCTGATTGTTGCGCCACGCATCCATCTGGTAGCCGTCCGCCTTCAACCGTGTCTCGATCGATGCCGGCACCGAGAGGTGCTCGGGCAGGACATAAGCGAAGAGCAGCTTGGGGAAACCGTCCAGGCGCTTGATGGCATAGCCAGTCGAGCGAGGCGACAGCACGCACTTCTTCTCGCCCCATCCGGAGCGGTAGCTGCGCAGGAGCGAGTCATAGGTCAGGATCTTGATCTTCTGGTCGTCCTCGATGCTGGAGATACGGTCACGCTGTGCCTGGCTGAAATCCTTGCCGGTCGAGCGGCCGATGATCAGCACCCGGCGCAGCTGGATGCGATTGCGCGCCATGGGCGAAGGAACGAGCAGCGGCAGAAGACGCTCGCGCACCTCGGATTGGTGCTGCTCCCAATAGTCGCGCCACACCGCCGTCTGGGCAAGCGCTTCGTTGAACGCGGAGGAGCTGCCAACGTGTTTGCTGCTGGTCGTGAACAGCGGCTTGTTGGCGCGCTCGATCTCGACCAGCACCAGAATCCAGCGATCGGACGATTTCGTGAGATAGGCGAAGTCGGCGGTGCGCCCGGCGATCGGGAACTTCGCAACGACGCAGTTCATGTGGAGGCGGTGGTTTAGTAGCCAGGCGCTCGTGTCGAGCAGCTCGGTATTCTGCTCGAGGAACGCCTGGATGTCGTTCTCGTCCTTGCCGTCATCGGCAAGCAATTGCTCGAACGCGGAGGCGAGCGCTTCGTCCGGCGGTTGTCGCATGGGTGACCTTTGTCTCTCCGTGTTCGTTGATCGGATCGCTCGCGTTCAGCGGATCGCCACCACTTTCGCGCCGACGTCTGTAGCCACATCCTTCCACGCGCGGTCTGCGGTATAGGCCGGCACGCCAAGCCGCTTTGCGAGCGCCAGGCAGAAGCGGTCGCCGAGCGACAGCCCGGCCGCGCTGGTCGCAGCGCGCAGCGCGCCCGCCTCCCAGCCCAGCGCCTCGTCCGCGGGCACGACGGTGTAGGGCAAGGCACCCAGCATCGCCCTGATCTCCTCGGGCGGAGCGCCGAGGTGAACGAAATGGCTCACCACTTCAGCCTGATTGAAAACCCCCACCGCCGCGTCACTCACCACGCCGGCGACCTTGCTCCCTCCGCGCTCCCCCTTCAGCAGGGCAAGGATGGCGGAGGCATCGAGAACCGCCTCCGTCACTCGCCGCTGTCCGTCCGTCGTTTGGTGAGGAAAGCGTCCACGGATGCGTCTGGATGGCCGGCATATTTCTTTGCGATGGCCTGCGCCCGCGCCACGGCCTGATGGACGGTCCTGAGCACCACCCCATCGTCGGTTTCTTCCAGCAGCACGGCGCCGCCGCTTTCGAGACCCAGCCGCTTGCGGATGTTCGCCGGCAGGCTCATGCGCCCGTTGGGCGTGATGTTCACTTGCACTGTCATGAGTCGCATGATCCTAAACGTGGCATACGACAGACTCTGTACCAGATTGCTCCGCTTAGGGCCAGCGCTGCCAAACGTGACACGTTTTGCACGGGCGGCCACTGTTATAATTAGCGATAAATGTGATTCCCGCTAAAAACATGCTGGCCGAAATTCGGGGGTGTCGATACGATCCTGACCATGATCATCGACATCCCGACCGCCGACGAATTTCATGCCGCCGGCCTCAAGCAGGTTCACCTGGCGTGGCAGATTGCGATGGACTCGGTGCATGATTACGACGGTGCAACGTACTACAAGCTGGCCGACGAAACGCCCGAGGAAGCGGTTGAGGAATTTTGGCAGCGCTCGCAGCCCGCGCTCGCCAACGCATACAGCCTCATCCAGCAAGGCATGGAGCTGGCGCTCAAGGGTCGGATTGCGGCGGTATCGCCCTATCTCCTGATTGGTGGACCGAAGGATTGGCCGAAGGGCACCGCTACTGGGCCGGTCTCGTTCGGTGAATTCCGCACGCTCGACGCCACGGACCTCATACCCGTCCATAACAGTGTGGTTGCCGCTCCCTTGGGCGAGCCGTTCAAGACGTTTTGGGAACAGGTCAGGCGCGATCGCAACAAGATCATGCATTCATCGGCGCCGGGCACGTTCACGCCCGAGCAGGTGGTGAGGACGCTGCTGACAGCGATCGAAGCGCTCTTTGCGGAGGTCCCGTGGGCGCAACGGTTGATCGAATTGGAGGACGAGAGCAAATTCGCCTCGCTCGGCTTCGTCGACAATGCCCGAAACCACGTCCTGCGACAGATCGCCACCGCCATCCGTCATCTGAAGCCCGCTGAGGCGAAGCGCTTCTTCGGCTATGATGACGATCGGCGGGGCTATGTGTGCCCGCACTGCTATTTCGCGTCGAACCGCGATTGGCAGGACGACTGGCCCCGCCTTGCTCAGTTGACGACCAAAACGCCTGGGGCAACCGAGCTCTACTGCCCAGTGTGCGAGGAGATGACCTTTACCGAGCGCGCGCCGTGCGGTCAGACCGAATGCAAGGGCGACGTCATCGCCGAAGGGATCTGCCTGACGTGCACACATAGCCAGGACGAGTGTTTCGACGTCGCATCCGGCTTGGTGGATTCGACGCTCTCCAAGGCCGATCACTGCTACGATTTCGTGTTTGGCTACGGCACTGCTGGCGCGGGTGGCTACTTCGCAGGCGATGAGCAGACCCTTGCCAATGACGCGGACGCTAAAGAGCATGGCAGATTTGCCATGAGCGAGAAGCATCTTCAGCGGTGGAACACGGTCTCGATCATGCATGTGCAGCGGCGCAACTTCCCCGATCTCACCGATACAGATCGGGTGCTAGGTCACTGGAGCCGAAATGGCGACAATCTCGATTGGATCGACGGTGTTCGTGCCGATCGCCCAGATATGGGAGGCCTATCGGGATGAGCCAGAACGACGGCGAAAACCTCGAAGCGATCATGGCGGGCGCCGTCGTGGTGCTCGACCAGGTAACTTCCCTAAAGCCGTTTCTTCCCGACCTTTCGCCTGACGATCGCGAGCGGGTTGACGCTTATGTCGCGCGGGCCTCGGCCGAGGCGACGTTGCGCGCCTACAAATCCGACTGGCGGCTTTTTTGTGCGTGGTGCGGGGAGAATGGATACCGGCCCCTTCCGGCGGCACCCGCAACCGTTGCGGCCTTTTTGACCCTGCTTGCCGAACGCGGGTTCGTGCCAGCCGAGCCGCGGCGAACGAAGCGTGGCACTGTCCTCGAGCGCAGAGATCCCGTGCCGTTGGGCCGTGCCACTATCGGCCGTCGCTTGGCCGCGATCGTCTTCGCTCATCGCGCAGCGGACATGGCGCCTCCGACTACTCAGCCTGACGCCGCCCGCCTCGAGAAAGCCGTACGCGGCATTCGTAAGGACAAAAAGGGAGAGCTCCCCGGAAAGAAGCGCGCGGCTGATGGGGACGTCCTTCGTGACATGCTCCGCAGTATCACAGGCGAGGATCTCCGCGCCTATCGCGACAGGGCGCTGCTCGCCATCGGAATGGCCGGTGCAATGCGTCGCTCCGAATTGGTCGCGGTGACGGTCGGGCGGGTATCCGAAGATGGTCGAGGCCTGCTGATCCGCATTCCCTCCTCGAAAACCGATCAGGAAGGTCAAGGGCACACGGTCGCGATTCCAGACGGTCAGCGTCTCGAGCCGGTGCAGCATTATCGTGCATGGCTTGCTAAAGCTGGAATCGATAGCGGGCCAATCTTTCGCAAGCTGACACCGCAGGGTCGACTGACCGAGAAGGCAATGAGCGCGCAGGGCGTAGCACTGGTCGTCAAGGCGGCGGCTGTGGCTGCCGGCTATCCGCCGGAGCTCTTCGCAGGTCATAGCCTCCGAGCCGGTTTCCTGACCGAAGCAGGACGCCAGAACGCAAACCTCTTCAAGATGAAAGAGCATAGCCGGCACGCTTCGCTCGAGATGGTCGCGGAATATGTCCGCGATCATGAGCGGTTCCGAGAGCATGCAGGTGAGGGCTTCCTTTGAAGTCACGCGGAGCCGCGATCTCCGCTGCCGCGCGTGCGATTAGCGTCCGCGCGCGGGCGGCAGGTGTAGCTGTGCGCGGTTGGGGTAGCGAAAAAATGGCCCTGGTGCGTCGGCCAGTCCGCCGGCGCATCGCGCGAGCCAGGCGATACGCGCGCCGCACCTTCCTGCTTGGGTGGGGCGCAGCCGGATTGGCCATTATCGTTCAGCTCCTGACGCCCATGGCTCTGCTGTATCTGTGGTTGAGCTCGCCGACGGCATCGAGCCATCTACCAAGTGCCGTCCTGCCATATGCGACCGTCCTGGTATTTATGGCCGGATATGTGTGCATCATGGTGCTGGGGACCGCGGCAAGCATTATCCTGAAGGCCGCGATCAAGGGCTACAGCTCCGGCACACGCAGCCTCGTTATCTTCCTGATGAGTATCGGACTTTATCTCTTCGTCGCATTCATGGGTGCCGTGGTGGGGCGTGAGGCGCCGAAACTTCCGGGGCAGGTCCCTGTGCTGCTGACGTTCTACATTGCGCTCTACGTGATGTTTTCTGGTTGGACCACCAAGCACATCTGGGACCGGATTACCGACGACGGTCGGGACAGGCTGCACCTCTTCTTGGCTGGTCGCGCGATGCGACGCCGAGCGCAATCACGCCTTACGGCCGTTGCCAGGCGGTCGTGAAGTCGAGAGCCTCGATCATGTCGAAAAGAGAGCAGCACGGGACCCCGAAGTCACGACAGACATCAGGCACCTTCCGGTTGGCACCTTGCTTGCCGGGTTTCGATACCTCGAAGCTTACGACCGTGCGTTCACCCGGCTCGACGCGTCCGTAGGCCACCAGAAAGGGATCGCGCCCGACTAGCTCGACGCCGTTCTCGTCGAGGGGACCATAGCCTTGCAGGGTTGTATCGGCGACCAGCGCGGGGTCGAGATCCTCGGCCAGGATCAGCGCCGCGCGGCAATCTTCGGTGCAGAGCCAGTCCACGATGTCGCCCCGACCGGAGGTGACCTCCTCGAATTGCTCCAATGGAATTTTGACGTTGCCGAGGGTGCCTTGGTGTCGCAGCCACTCCCAAAACACGGGAAAGCGCCGGAGCGGATAGGCTCTGCGATCTCCAGTTATGAGCGTGTCGGCATCGAGCAGGTAGAGCAAGCGACCCTCGCTATGCCATCTGTTCGGTCATGCGACCGATCGCCGTGGGTTTTACGCCGAGCACCTTGCCCGCCTTGGTCGTCGTCAAGGCGCCACCCGCGACCATCCGATCAACAAGCGCGAGGAGACCCTGTCCAACCCGGTGGCGCCTTACGACATAATAGTCAGGCGCGCCTTTCGCTGGCTTTCGCGGAAACTCGAGACGGTCCTCATCGAACCGGGCGGCGAGCTGCCGGTACATGGCCGCATCGATGAGGCGCTCCCGTAAGAGGTTGTAGGCGACCATCTTGCGGCTGACTTTGCGAGCGTTTGCAAAGACTCCGATTTGGTCGATCAATCCGTCTAGGTCGGCGACACCGGCGAGCTCCTGCAGCTCCTCGCGGCCAAGAAGGAATTTTGCCGCCGCGTCATCGCACAGCCGCTCGATCACCTGTTCGCTGTCATATCCGCTGATACCGCTCTGCCCCAAAAGGATGTGGCCGAGCTCATGAAGAAGCGTGAACGGCCAAGCTGCCTTGGAGTCCGTTTCATTGACGACGATGAACGGCGCGACCTCGTCCGCGAGAGCCATTCCCCGGAAAACACCTGGGCTGAGATTGCTCGTCCAGTGGCCGAGATTGCCGATGAGCAGCACATAGACGCCCGCGGCCTCGACCGCATCGCGCAAGATCCGGAAGGCTTGCTCGATCGTCCGGGCCTGGCGGTAACCAGCTCGATCAAGGTTCAGCAGTTCACCCATCGCCTGGGCAAGGGCATCCGCACCCGCCCGTGGGTCAATGGACCCGACGAACGTCCGGATTTCAGCCTCTTCGGCGTCTTCCAATGCACCACGGACGAGGGACTGGCGGGTGCGAACGTCACGGACTAGCGCACCGACGGTCGCCTCCGCTCCGGCCTCCCGATCCGGAAGCGTCCGAAAGTCATGGGTTCGGGGGGCCGCTGCCGGTGGTTCGGGTAGGTAGAACGTGAGCAGTGGACGACGATAGCGATCCGCCATTTTGAGCAATTGCGGGCGGCTGGGCTCGCGATCGCCCGCCTCCATCTCCGCCAGGCGTGCAGCGGCGCTTTCACCGCCAAGACCGATCCCTTTGGCGGCATCCTCAAGCGTCAGGCCCGCGCTCTCGCGCGCCCATGACAGGATCTGAGGATTGACCTTCGGCATGCTTGGTGGGGCTACTCCGCTGATGATGTCCCCTTGCTATATGCCTATGGTGCAGGCCTCTGTCATCGCCGAAGCGCGGCGCGGACGCTAAAACCGTTGAAACAGCAGGAGTAATGTCGAGATGGGGCAGGCGAAGCAGCGAGCAGCCGCGCGTTCAGGAGCTCATGCGGAAATCGATGCTCGGCTGCGGGGGCTCGGCATCGACACCACCCAGTTCGGCTTTTTCGATCAGCCAGCCTTTGCGGCGGAGGAAGGTCGCGACGGCACCTTCCTCGATCAATATGCCTTGTGGGTGCAATCCCGCCCCCGCACCACCGAATATGATGAGCGGGTCCGTGCGATCGTGCCCCGGCTTGCCGAATTCCTGGCCGATCTGTTCGAACGTGAGAGTATGCAGCGTAGCTGTGTTCATGTCTCGTCGATGATGCAGCGTATCCTCGATCGGCTCGGCGTGTGGAGTTTCGGGCTGAAAGGCTCGATGATTGCCGAAGTAGCCAGCGCGGATCTCTGGCGCGGACAGTCGATGTGTGACCTCTCCGATTTCCCTGGCGCCGAATTGGGCCACGCCTGGGTCGTTGCGCCGCCATTCATGATCGTCGACGGAACGGTCCGGCTGCAAAATCCCGCCGGCGACCCGATGAACAGGTACACCCCAGCCATCGTCGCGGTGGAGCATACGACGATGGTGAAGCCGACCGTCGACGACGTCGTTTCCGCTCAGCTTCGCGCCCGGATCGCTCGTGATGAAGGACGAGAAGACCCCCAACTCCATCACCGCCTGGTCCCAAACCTAAAGGATTTCAGTCGCAATTTCCCAAGCAGTGAGATTCGCTACGGCGAACTGGTACTCCGCTACGTCCCCGCTGGCGTGCGGATCAGCGATGTCGGGCTGGAGCAGATAAACGGCGCGGGCGAGAAACTTCGGGGTGATGAGGTTTGGAACGACCATGTCGCACCCGCCTTCGCCGACTTCATCGTTTGATCCGGTTGGCTCGCACGGGTCGCGCTAGCTTTTTAGGCGGTGCCGGCGGGAGCGAGCGTCTCGGCGCTGATCATCCTGACCGCGAGCTCGCTATGTTCAGCAAGCTGTTCGAGCAGCAAAAGGCTGTGAGCCTCGGCATCGTCCGCGCTGGTGAACATCTCCGTTGTGTAACGCCCACGCGCCATGCTGCAGCCTGGTCTATCCTGAACTACCGAGACGTAGCTGTCCGGCCAGCGACAGACGATAAGCCAGGGCCAGCCGGTGGTGGGTGGTTCATAGCGAGAAATCAGCACATTGTCTGAGACCAGGGCCGATGGACGGTGGTCGAAAAAGTCTGGAGCCACGGGGCCCGGCCGGGGAAGGTCCAGAAGGCGTTCCGCTTCGGCTTGCTCGTGGTCGGTCTCCAAAATCATCGCGTAATAGCGTCCGAGCCCGAGACCGTCGCCGCGCAGCGGTGCGGGCACATCGATTAGGAGAACGCTTGGCGCTGAGATGATCGTCGAGGGATAGAGCGTTCTTCGTCGTGCAAGGTCATCGGACAGGCGGTAGGTCGCAAGGGTCATCTTTTCGTCCGTCGGTCGGAGCCATCGGCATCGGCTCATTGAAGCCGCCACCACCCTGCTTCACAAGCATCTGCAGATTCCGGCAAGAGGCAGACTATGATCATATGGCGCTGACTTTCAACGCGGTCCTCGACGGCGCGGGCATAAGGCCTGATTCCGTTCGTCTCCTGCGGCATCAAATGCATTCTGCGGGCCGGACGCCTTATTTGCTCTGGCGCGACGATCGGGCGGGCTTCCTCGTGTACCAAAGCCTTCAGACGGGCCAGAACCGCGCTCGGCTCGCCGCGCAATATTGGGCGAGCTTCGTGGTGACGCCGGCGGCCGCGACCCTGTTCGTGGGGCTTTACGAGATCTCGCTTATTGGAGATGCGCCCGACGACCTTGTCGACCCATTGCGTCACAAGTTGGCAACGGAGGGCGGTACTCGGCCGCTCGACCTCTACGCGCAGACGTCGGTTGGCGCGCTGGAGGACATGAGCGGCCGCCTGACCATCGACTGGGGTGCCGGTACGCGGAGTTGGATCCAGCGTGCCGGGAGCCAGTCAAAGGCTATACTCGAATTGAGCCGCACGTTTCAGGAGGAAGCGTTCCCAGGCTACGTGCGGTTCATCGGCAACCTCTCGGCGCTGGAAGCACTGCCAAAGGGCTGGATCGCCGCGCTTACCGCCGCGCGAGGCGTATACCTTCTGACCTGCCCGCGCACGCGCGAGCAATATGTCGGTTCGGCGACAGGCGAGAGCGGCTTCTTCGGCCGCTGGCTCACCTACGTCCGAGACGGTCACGGCGGCAATCTGGGTTTGAAAAGCCGCGATCCGAGTGACTATCAGGCCAGCATCCTCGAAGTGAGCGGTTCAAGCGCCACCGTCGAGGAGATCATCGCTGCAGAGCAGCTTTGGAAAGCGAAGCTACAAAGCCGGGAGATGGGCCTCAACCGAAATTGAGGCTGTTTCACCGACCGGCGTGAAGTGCCCGACGTGCCTCCTCGGTGATCGTGTAAACCGCTTGCCGCTGAGCGCCCCGATTTTGGTGATCCACCCGGTAGCCCTGATAATGCCGCCTGACGAAGCCGGCGCGAACCAACTCGGAAACGGCGCGGCTGACATTTGTGCGGCCGGACTGACGAACCCGCTTGCGAACCTGAGCGTCGACGATCCTGTTTGCCGCCACCGGATCGACCGGAAGGGCACACCTAGCCTCAAGGTCTTGTCGCACCTTGTTTGCGATCGCGAGACGACGGGGGTCGCGCTGAGCGACGGGAACCAGTGCGTCGCATAGCCAATCCCGGACGGGAATCCGGCGGTCACCCTCGCGGATGTACGGTCCCGCCGATCCCGTCTGAGCACTCGCCTGGGCGATCAAGTTGAGCACCATGAAGCTGTAACGCGGTCGCTCGCATACGATCGTCAGCCGCTCCAGAATGGCCGGTAGGTCAAGCGGGCGCGTAGGCTCTCCGGCTTCCACCGGCCGAGCACACTCCTCAAGGGAGAAGAGATCGGGCTGAAACATGGAACATTACAAGCACAGAGTGCCGGCAAAGTGAATCCCGCACAGGAGGGCCACAAAGACTTTGACCGCTCGTGGCACTTCACCGAGCGAGGTAAAGTGCCGCGAGCGGTACGGATTTTTGACGGCGGGGCGCGGCTAGAGGGTGATGAGGATGCGGCTCTTAAACAACTTACGCAATTGGATAGCCAACGCGCTCCGTGTTGAGGAGCCGGCCGAGACCGCCGCGCTCCAAGAAACCAGCGAGCGTGATCTCCATACACTCGACAGCTGGCGACAGATGTTGTCGGGTCTGCCGCGAACGATCGAGTGCCCGCAAATGACGTTGTTCGGGCGCGACGAGGAAGGCGCGATCTTCAAGGGTTCGGGTCGCATCGAAATCGTCAGCACGACCAAGATGCGGTTCTATATGCATGCGGCGCCTTCGGTAGATTTGCGGCAGGCACTGGAGGTGTTCAACCGGCAGAAGTCGCAGCCGTATGACGCCCGTGACCTCCTCCGCTTGTTTGCGACGGACTATCGCGGGGTCGAATGGGTGGGCGGCTATACCCAGGTGGACTTCTTCGCCGACCACAATAACGGGTGGCCGCTGAGCGGCGAAATCGACGCACTGCACGCGCTGGCTAACGGCTACTGGGTATCGAAGCGGAGCAATGTCGAGCTGTTGCTCGTGCCGCCAATTGACCTGCCAATGAGCGAGCCGCTGACAACCACGGCATTCATCGGCGAGCGTCGTATCTTGGCGAGCCGCGGGCCGGGCCAACACGTGATTGAGGTCCTCGGGACTAGCATCACCTTTTCGTATGAGCCGTCAGGCGAGGCGTTGTGGATCACTGCCGACGCGGGCGGGGCTCTCTCTCATCCGTTCTTGGAGAATTGGCTGACAGAGCCGCTGCGTATTCTGCTCGGCGTGCCGGTCTATCCGCGCATGGTCGCGCGCAACCTCGGTGACGGCACTGCGCATGTGTGGCTGCGGCCATCGCCGCGCCATCGGGAGCCGTCTGCGATCGGCTTGCTGCAGCCCTTCGCGATCGAACACGGACGGGCGGAAGCCTTTTGGAAGCTCTACGCCGACATTCTCACGTTCATCGTCAAGGCCGGATCTTTCGAAGCGAATCCGCTGACACGTTATTACGATGAGCTCGCCGAAGCCCAGCTCGGTTCGCGCTGGGTGCTCACGCTGACGCTCGCCGGCGCGGCTGAGGCACTGGCGAACGAGTTGATGACCGACGACGACAGACGGTCAGAATTCTCCGATGAACTTCTTGCGTCAATGAAAAAGCAGATCGAGGCGTGGAAGGACGACCCCGCCTTGCGCGGCCGAATGCTCTCCAACCTTGGGATGGTGAGCAAGCGCAGCGTCGTCGCCTTCATGCGCCAGCTCGGCAAGGCGGGCACGCTGGAGGCGGCGCACGTGCAGACTTGGTACGAGATTCGCAACTCGGTGATGCATGGCAATCTCGTCGAGCCGTGGTCCAGCGAGGAAGGCGACGCCCGGCTGCACCAGATGCTCGATCTCCTCCACGCGCTAACCCGCGCCCGGATCGCCGCTGGCCGGTGATGCATCCCGTGGCTTATTCTGGGCTCGGCCTCTGTCGACGGGTCCTGCCTGCCTCGGCAGGGGGAAAGTGCGATCACTGATGTAGTCGCTCAACGGCCAGAAGCCGTGCCACACCTTGAGAGCGCGCCGGGTCTGGACGTGGTCACGGTGCTCCGCCGGCGATCGAACCTTCGATCGGCGGACACCGTGGCGCTTCTGGTTACAATACCGACAGGCGGCCGCGATATTGGCGGCCTCATTGCCGCCTCCCTCGCATCTTGAACGTAGATGCTCTGTCGTAGCTTGATGGCGGGAGGATCGTCTCAGGGATAGGCCATACCGCCTCGCGAAAGCGCTTTGATCTGTGAGCCACATGGGCTGATCGCAGTAAATGCACCGCTCGCGCTGGCGATTGAAACTGACGGCGCGAAGTTTCCGAACGTTGGTCAACACCTGTCTCCTTTGCGGATCGAGGTGGTGCGCCGCGGCAGTGTGCCGGTCGGGAGTGAGCTGCCGCTCGCGCACAGACGGCCTTCGGCTCGTCCCACAGTCCCGTGACCGAGGCTCTTGCCGTCGATCGCGGAGATAATGCCATGCCGCCCTGCAACGGGCAAGAATCGCGTGGGCGTGAATGACGGCAGCTGAGGACAACCCCGCCTGAGACAACGCCGGGGCGTACAGATCGCTGCGACAGCTTGCCCAAAGGACCGGCCCTGCGCTGATTGCAGCTTCCCGTGCGGCTATACCGCACAAAAACAGGGTCACCGCCGCATCGTCAACGAGCGAGCATGAATGGGCGGTCGCCTCATGGAGCGCTCCCGCTCTCAGCCCCCCGCTGGCAAGCCGCTGGTCGATCTCGGGCACCCCGAAGGGCATCGTCCGGTACTCGGCGATGGGTGTCACGATGGAGCGAAGCTGGGCTATGTTCGCAAGGCGGGAATCGACGGAAGGCATAAAAACAAAGACTCGGAACGTTCCCTTTATGTTCCGCCATCCTTGTCTTTGGGTCAAGAGTTCGATCGTGTCGAGCTCCCGTCCGAGGACGACCCTTTCAGACCGCGCATCGCCTCGGCGGCAGCCCTAGTCCGTCCACTCGAAACAGCGACTACGCTCGATGAACATCCGCAGGATACGATCGGATCGCCGCACCAAGTCACGATCGCGACCGTGCTGGGGCGATTTCGCACCGTGAAACAGATTGCAGCGAACGCAATATATGGTCCGTAAGAGCTGCGGCCAGGTTGGAACATCTCCGTTTGTCCAGCCCACTGGTTGCATCCGGACGCCCTCGAGTCGACAGCGGTCGAACAGCTCGTCGCGGTCCTCCGCCCAGAAGGCATCACGACCGAGCTTCTGCCGCACGTCCCGGACGTTGAGCACCGGCCATAATTGCGAGAAGGCCATCACGCGTCGTTGAAAATCGTCATCCTGCATCAGCTCTTCATAGGCATCGGTAGCCCGCCGGTTTTCGGCAATCGCGGTGATCATGGCCGCGTCATGGTCCGCGCCGGTCACCGATTCCATCCAGCCGTTGAAGCCCATCCAAAGGCTCATAAATGACATGAAGGCTGAGCGTTGCCGGTCAGCGTTATCGATCAGCTCGTGTGCAAGATCCGCCGTTTCCGGATCGAGCGATCGAAAATTGCTGAAGTTCACCATCGTCGATATCCTTCCCGATTAGGCGATCGCCGCCGATATCTGGCGAAGCGTAGCCACGAAGGTATCCAGTAGCTGACGACCTTGCATCGCTGCAGGCGCGGTATCATCGACCCCTGCCCGCTCCTTGCCGCTGGCGATGTTGCTCGAACCAAGATGTGCGTCGGCGAGCCGAAGATCGTAGATCCCGAAGAGCGGCGCCATCATCGTGCTCGCGTCGTTCCCAGGCATTAGGCTGCCGAGGAGTTTCTCCAGCGCCTTATTCGAACCCGGCTTCCGACCATCCTTGGGTTTGGGCAGGTTAAGAGGCGCAAGGACGGCATCGACGTCGACCCGCTCCATGAAAAGGCGAGTGACCTCCTTGGCTAGCTCCAGCAAACCGTCTGCTTCAGCCGCCTGGAAGCGGTGCGCGCGGCGCAACAGCCGAGGCACGGCCTGGTCGTCGCGGAGGAGCGGGACGCCATATTTGCCGCTGAAAGCCGCGTCGATCTCCGCAAGCGCCGCGGCCAGCTGCGATTCTGGTGCGATCGTACTGGCCGGTGTCACATCCATCTGAGCGGCGAACAACTCCTCTGCCACGCCGCCGTCGGGCGTTACGTTATGAGCGCTCCACAGCCGCTGCTCCCAAGGATCGAGTGCTCCGATGTCTTTTGCGAAGACCGTGATCAGGCCGAGCCGGTTGACCCCGAAGTGGACACCGGTGCTGGCGCCCAGGCCTCCGGTTTCCGCGCTGTACCAATGCAGGCTCGCGCCGCGATGGCGCATCAAGGTGGACACGACGGTGGGATCGAAATATAACCATGTCGACACCCCAGCCAGACTATCGCCCGACCTGCGGGCGCCGTCATTCTCCAGTATGAAGCTCGTGGTATGGGGATCCTTGTCGCCACGGATGCGTGTACTCAGCCCGCTTGGCTGGACCCATTCCGTTCGCCACATGGCGCCCATCGTGCGGTACTGATCACTGGGGGTCGGCCAGCGCCCCGGTCCGGTTCGACCCTCCCGCTCGTCCCTGCCCCTGACTTCGGCGAAAGCGTCGCCTGGCCAGTCATAGACTGGCTTGTCGATGGTGGTGGCGGTCCGCTGGTGATAGCTCGAACAATACAGGGCCATGCCGCGGGCGCTGAGGTAGTCGCCAAGGAACTCCGGCCTGATCTCAAGCAGGATCGGGCGGTCCTCAGCATCTTGTTTCAATCGCGCGACCTCGGCCCAGCCCTCCTCCGGTCGAAACCAGCAATCACCTTCACGTAGAAGGCGGAGGGCCACGACCAGGTCGGGATGCAGGTGCCAGATGTGAAGGTGTTCGTCCTCGAGATACTGGTCGATCACGAGATTGAGACCGATCGGCTGAGTGGGCCTGCCATAGAACAGGTCGGAAGCGCGATAGCCCCACGGTTCCATGCCGCCCCGGTGTGGGCCGACCCCCAAGTCGCTCCAGACGACCTTGTCGCCCTCTGATCGATGGGTGTCGAAGATCGCGGCAGTGGCGATGCCCGTATATTCCCGCAGCTCGACGATACCGGCCTCAGGTGGGACGATCACGACATCAGCATCGTGGCGGAGCGGTATCCATGGCCGCCCTTGCAGCGGCAGCACATCACGCAACTCAAAATATCTCTGTACGATCGGCATAGGCACCCCCGGGTAGCGGAGCATGACTACCCCTGATTGCAGAGACCTTGAATCAGCTTTTTGCGATATTCTACCGTGCAGCAGGCGCCGTCGCGGAAGTCGCCGGTATTGGCTTGGTGATAGCTGCCACAAAGCACGGGACCATGTGGGCGAACGGTATCAGGAGGGATGATGAAGCTTACCAGCGACGCTGTTGAAGTAGTGAACCGCAATGCGCTCGTCACCGTGGCACTGAACCAAGGCTACAACGCCTATCTGCCGGTCTACGACAATGGCATCGATCTGATCCTGTTGAACGAGGCGACTGGCGATACCAAACTGGTGCAGCTCAAAGGCCGGTGGACCATCGATAAGAAATATATCGGCCGAAACATCTGGATCGCGTTCCCCGACCGCGGTGTCTGGTACGTCGCACCGCACGACGAGATGCTGCGGTTAGGGGAAAGGCACACCGCAACAAGCAGCTGGGCTCGAGGCACCTACAGCAAGAGTCCTCTCAGCAGGAGCGATTGCGAAGAATTGGCGTCCTATCGCTTCGGCGATCCGGACACGGTCATGGATGATGCCGCGGCTTTGAGCGCGGGCGGATAACATCCACTTTGGTGCAAAGCGCCGCAAGCTCTCGTGCACAACCTTACTCAGAGGGTGAGACCGATGCACAAAAGCAGGATCGCCGCCGCGCCCGCAGCGAGCTTCCCGCCGGCAACGACGCGCGCCGATCGCCCCAAGCGAAGCCGCTTGCCCGTCCTGTCCATTCCGGAGCGGAGCCCGAGCACGCCGTCGGTCGCCAATACGGTGCCGATGATGAAGAGCAGAACCGAGATTGCCTTGGCAAAGCCGTGAGGTGACAGCCCGGTGACGATGAAGACCGCAACGAGCCCGATCGTGAGCAGGCCGTACAGTGCAAATCCGATGTCGAGCAGCCCGCGCAGCCGCTTCGGCCCGTTCCAGTCCGTAGGCCGTCGAAGGAGGATCATCGGGCGCAGGCAGAGCTGGCAGCTCTCGAGATTGCTGTCGTGCGGCCAGTGATTGATCAGATGGCCGCAATGCGGGCACCCCGGTCGACGGTATGGGAATGCGGTCGCCCGGATCAGCATGGCGAAGTCTCCGGCGCCGGTGCCAGATAATAGGCCGTGATGGCCGCCCCGATGATCATTCCCTCGACGGTGACCGACTTACCGATCAGGTGTCCGGCGATCACGTCCCCAACGAGCCGCCAGCGCATCCCGTCTCCCTCGATCAGCATCAGCCCACGTGGCGTCATGTCCACCACGCCGGTTAACCGGACAGGGCTGCTGGCCGTCATTCTGCTGCCTCGGCATAGACCCGGGTTTCCTCGGCCGAGGCGCCATTGAAGCATACCAAGGGACAGTGGAGGAGAAGCCGGCCGTGATAGTGCAGCGTGCGCCCGTCCAGCCTGATCGGATCGCGAGCGAGGCGTTGGCAGGATTTGTTCGATCGGTTCCTGAAAGCGCAGGGCGCGGCGAGCGGGGAGAGGGGCACCTTGGTCACTTCTTCCGCTTGGGATTGAGGCGGCGGTTCGCCGAAGAGGTCGCACTGTTCCATTACGGGTTCCGTTCTCCCCCCGAGTGGTGGCCGCGGTTGCCAGCGCTGGACCATGGCGGCGTGAAGTCGTCGCGAGATTTTCCGTCGATTCAACGAAGCGCTGCCAAGCGGCGTTGACTTCGTCTTCGGCGCGTTTGCGTCCCTCGCTGCCTTGCCGAAGCCCCAGCGGAGCTTGCCGGGATCAACCTTCTGCCGCTGGCGATACCGCTCGCGCGTATAGTCGCGGTCGTCGATCGCCACTACGCAGCCCCTTCGACGCTGGATTGATAGTAGACGCCTTGGTCGCGGTGCATCGCGATCTTCAGAAAGGCGGGGCACTCGACAAGCACCGCCAACCACGCCGCGCACTCGGCCCTTCCGAGCGCCGACGAGTGACTGGCCAGTTCCACCCAGACGAGGAGGGCGAGGCCGGCGATAGTCCCGATGCGGACGTCCCGCCGAAGGCCGGCAGGAAGCTTTAGAATGCTCGGTAGGCGCACCCATGCCGGGCTGGCGAGATCACCCCTGAGGTACAGCGGCGATGCGGCGTAGATCGCCAGTATGATCTGGGTCTCAAGCATGGTTCGCCCCCCGATCCGCGATCGCGCCCGCAGATCGATCCGAATGAAGCAACGGTGCGAGCGCCTCACGGACATTCGCCAGCGTCGGCTTGGTCTTTGCCGCGATGCGGATCGTCGTGTAGCCAGCGCCCGATGTCATCGCATCACGCTTTGCGTCGGTCGCGGCGTTATGGGTATAGTCGTCGACCTCGATCAAGGCGACGATCGTTCCAGTCTCCCGGTCCTGCACTACGAAGTCGATGATCTTCTGCGAGAAGCTGTTTCGATCAGCGGGGGACACCTTGCGCCCGAGCCGACGTGGAACCTGCAGGAGAGCCCCCATTGCCACCTGCGCGTGGATGCGGTGTGCGGGCAGGGCGCGCTCGATCGCCGCGAGCATGGCCAGCTCGCGGTCGGTAAGAAAGCGCTTGGCCACCGGCGCGGGCGGTCCACTCGGTGCCGCCGCGCTTTTCACCAGCGCAAGTATAATGACCGCGCAGACGATAAGAAATACGGTCGCGATTGGCGATCCGAACAGTTGTGTCATTGCGTCACCCCTCGGAATGGAAGGCGCGGCCAACAACCGGGGCCGCGCCGGTCTGCCGGTTACCAGCCGTCGCGGCGCCCCTCGCCGCTGTCCTTGAGCCCACGCCGGTCCAGACTGGAGCGCCGGATCTCCAGTTCAACGCCATCGCCCTTGTCGCGGGTTCGGATGTCGCGGGGATCCACATTGTTGCGCTTGGCGAAGTCCTCGGCTGCCTTGTCGCTGCCGAACTTGCCGACGTCGTCGAAATCCCATCCACTCATCGTCGTCTCCTTCAATCCGGCGGTCCGGCCGGTCGGTCGTCACAGATCGAGCCCCAGGCTGCGTTCCGGCAGCGGCGGCAGCACGTCGCTGCGGTCGGGCTTGAGCTCGGGCGGTGATTTGAGGGGATCGCCCGGTGCAGACGCAGCCTGGCCCTTCCCGGCAGTCGGAAGCGGCGGGTCGCCTGGCAAAGGCGGCAAGTCCGACAGATCGACAGGGCCGGGATCGAATTTTTCGCGCGGGCTGGTGCCCGTGCCGCGTTCCCGGTCGACGTCGAGCCGACCCACCGTTTCGAGCGCCGAGGTCTTGTTTCCGGGGTTGTTGTCGAGCTGGCGCTCGAGCTTCGCTTTATCGTCCACCACCATCGTCATTTCGTCGCGAACGCGGGTGACGCCGACGTTGAACAGGCGCTGGTTGGACAGGTTGCGCTCCTGGCTCGACATGACGGTGATCGCCTTGTCGGTGGTGATGCCCTGCGCCATGTGCATGTTCAGCGAGTAAGCGAGGTCGAGCCGCGACAGCATCGGATCGCCCAGGTCGAGCGTCAGCCGCTCCTTGCTCGCGGTTTCGACGGTGACGCCGCTCGCATCGATGGTGAGGACGCGTGCGAGGGCGGCGTTGTGGAGCCCCCTCCCCTTGTCGTTGGCGGTCCAGCGAATGCGATCGCCTTCGCGCAGATGAAGATCTTTCTTCTCGCTGAGCTGAAGGCGGTCGCGCTTCTCGGTTGGCGAGAGTTTCTGTGGGTCGAACCGGATGCGCCGGCGACCGTCGAGAAGATCGACCTTGCCGTTGGGGTGGACCTTGTCGACGTCGTAGCGGCCGGCGGCGAGGCCGACGTCCTGACCGCCTCCCCTGCCTACCTCGAGGGTTTGTCCGGGCCGGTAGGTGGATGCGTACCGCAACTCCTCGCGCGTGGTATTCACCCGCTCGTAGACGGTGAGGTGAATCCCCTCGCCGCGCACGGTCTTCTCGGCCGCAAGCCCGTCCTGAATGCGTTGATTGATGATCGCGCGCGAGGCGCGGCCCGACGCGAACACCGCCGTCGACTCCCGATCGGCGCTCGAGAGTCCGAGCCACATTTCGGCTGCGTGCAAGGCCGGGCTATTGTGCTCGATGACGCTGTCGCCAAGCACCTTCATGGCCTTGCCCGCTTCGCCGACATTGGCCAGGGCCGCGACGGTGCGCAGCTGATCGGTGCGCTGGCGGATGTTCTCGTCCATGCGCGCCATGGTTCCCCCGCCGGCCTGGATGAGCGCGAACGACTTTCCGGCATCGATCGAGGAGAGCTGCTGCCGGTCGCCAACGAGAACGAGTTTGTCGACGCCCAGCGCGGCCGAGATTTGATGGAGCTTCAGCATGTCGTCGCTCGACACCATCGAGGTCTCGTCGACGACGAGCATCTGGCCGCCGAACACGGCCCGCGCCTGCTCATAGGCGTCGCCCTGCCGGTTCGTGACGTGCCGCTCGTTGGCAAGAATGAAGGAGGCGATGGTCTGGGACTTGATTCCGGCGCCCTCTGCGAGGTCCGCCACCATCTTGTTCTGGAAGGCGAGGCCCGTGACGGCCCGCCCCTCCGCCTCGGCGACCCGCGCGACGGACTGCAGCATGGTCGACTTGCCGGCGCCGGCTATGCCCTGCACCACCACCGTCCGGTCCTCCGAAGAGACAATCAGTGTGGCGGCGGCGAGCTGCCCGGCGTTGAGCTCGCGATCCGCATGTGCCTGCAAGCGCTCGGGAGCCTCGCTGGCCGCAATCATCGGAGTGGAAGCGCCCTTCCCCTGCTCCACCGCCTTGAGAATGCGCTCCTCGGTCCTGAGGGCCTCCTGCGTGGTCACCATGCGGGGCCGGGTGTCGCCCACGCGCGCCTCGCCCGCGATCAGCTGGCCGCGTTCCACAAGCTGAGCGATCCGCCGCTCGACATGGTCGACCGTGACGCCCTTCAGACCGAGATCCAGAGCGGTCTTGCCGAGCTGGTTGACGTTGAAGGCGGCTTCACGCTCGGAAAGCATGCGCACGGCGGACGCAACAGCCAGCTGCGCACGAGCTTCTGCCGGCGAGTGGGTCACCCGAGCCAGGCCCCGATCGACGAGAGGATCGTGCGGCTTGAGGACGTCGCCAAGCTTTTCCCAGGCGTTCGTAAGCGCCTCGGAGACGGCGCGATAGCCGCGCTCGAGAGCGCTTCCCGGCTCGCGCTGTTCGGATCTTGCAAGCGCCGCCTCGAGCAGGGCCTTGCCATCGAAGCCGAGGGCCGCCGCCTTCTCGATCCACTCGCGTCGGAGGCCGTCGCGGTCCTCAACATTCAGCTTGGGATCGCGCGTATTGGTGGTGACGCTGTCGCGCCCTTTGGGAGAGGTAATGCCGAGCTCGGCCGCCTTCTCGAGAATGGCTTCGCGGCGCTGGCTGAACGCCTCCAGCACCGCCTTGGGGACACCGGCTACCTCGAACGTCCCGTGCTTGCCCTTGAGCTCTAGCCTGTAGCCCAGCTTCTCCATCTCCTCGCGCAGGAAGGCGTGGTAGATCGAGCCGATCACCGTGTTGTTGCTCCAGATCTTGTCGGCATGGAGCGCCTGCCATTTGCCGTCGGGCATCTTGGTCAGGTTGGCGATTACTGCGTGGACGTGCGCCTGAGGATCGAGGGCGCGGCTCGTGTCATGCTGGAACAAGGCGAAGACGAGGTTGCCGGTCTGCACCGGAACCTTGCGCCCTTCCACGTCCTTGCGCCCTTCGGCGAGGTTCTTCTCGACCCAGGCCATCGCCCGCGCGACCGCCTTCATGTTGGCGCCGTTCTCGCCGAGGATCCGCTTGTCGCCGGTGACATAGGCGAGCAGCGACACCGACTTCGGAGCCGAGAAGGTGAGGTCGACGCCCGATCGCCGGTTCTCGACCTGTGCCACGCCCTCCCCGCTCGGCAGAATACCGTTCAGGATGCCTTCGAAGGCATCCTTCGCCACCTCGCCGGACAAGCCCAGGTCGGAGGCGCCCTCGCCGCCCCAGGCACTGACCTCCGAGCTGTCGTCGACGGTGTAATAGTCGTCCTTGGCGAAGTAGCCGGCGGCGCCGGAGGCGGAACGGACGGAGGCGACCGAGAGCACTGGCTAGATCCCCATGTCCATGCCGTCAGGCTCGCGGCCGGCGGAGAAATCCTGGCGTAGCTCGACGATCGTCTGATCCTCGACCCGCGGCGCGCTGTGATGGCTGCGACCGTCCTTTCGATCATCACGTTCTCGGGCCTGCGCTGCCTCCTGCTCTGCTGCCGCGCGCGCAGTCTGTGCGATGTCGGCCGCATGTTGACGGGGTGCCTGTCCGTCGCGGTCGGCGTTGTTTTCGTGAACCGCCTTGCTGGTCGATTCCTTCTCCGCATCGACCTCGGCAGACAGGATGCGCGCGGCCATTTCCTTCGCCACGTTGACCGGCTCTACCACCTCCTGGATCACCTGGCCGGCACCATCACGCCCACCGGCTTCACCACCCCCTTCTCCGTCGAACACTTCCTCTCCGCGCTTCGATCGCACCGGCTTCATGTCGGGGCGGGGCAGGAAGCCGTCCGCGACCTGGGGATAGTCCTTCCAGACGAGCTTGATCCGAGCGGCCGGGAAGCCGTCGGGGAACTTCACGAAGCCATGCATCGAGGGCAGGTTCGTGATGTCGTCGGCGATCACGAGCGGTTCGACCTGCTTGCGCGGAGTCAGCGTCGAGGCGTCGCGCGTGTTGTTGTAGCCGTAGCTGTAGGCCTCATCCATCTGGCGGACTTCGCGGTTGCCGATATAGCGGGCGCACTGCTCGGCGGTGTCGAGATCGGCGGTCGCGAGGATGAGCTTGGAGCGGGCAAGCGAGGCGAGATTGCGGGCGCCCTGCTCGCCATAGACCTCGACCAGCTTTTCGAAGCTGTGGATGCCGAGGATCATTGCGCCGCCGAAGGCGCGGGCCGTCTGAAGGCCATTCTCGATCGCAGGCAGGCGGTGCAGCGCGCCGACCTCATCGAACATGAACCAGGTCCGCAAGCTGCGCGTGCGCGGCAGCGTCATGAGGCTGGTGATGGCGATGTTCATCCAGAGCGTCAGCAGCGGCCGGTTCATCTCCAGATCGTCGTAGTCGGAGGTGACGAACAGGATCGATCCGGGCGCGCGCTCGGTGGTCATCCAGTGCCGGATCGAGAACGGCTCTCCTTCGTCGGGCAGGAAACGCAGGACCTGCGCATTGGTGTTGAAGACGGCGCGGATCGATTCCGCCATGCGGGCCGCTTCCGGGGCGGTCAGCGGGTCGGCGATGGTGTTCGCGAGGAAGCGATGCACCCGCTTCAAATCGGCGGTCATCAGGTTCTCGGCGAGCGCCAGGTTGGTGGTCTGGCCGCGCTCCTGAAGCCGGACGCACATCTCGATGAACAGGGTGCGGGCCGCGAGCGCCCAGAAGGGCTCGGACGAGCCGCCATCGGAGGGAATGAGCGCCGCGGCGGCCGACGTGAAATGGCTGTAGGTCGAGCAGTCGTTGAAGATCGACCAGGCCGGGCAGCGCTGGTCCATCGGGTTCAGGATCGTGTCGCGCATGGGATCGTAGAAGGCTTCGACATAGGCGCCGGTGAGATCGAAGATCACGGCGCTGTCCTGGCGCTGGCGCATCTGGCTGACCAGACTCCTGAGCTCGGTGGTCTTGCCCGCGCCGGTGGTGCCGATCAGCATGGAATGGGACTGCTCGAGGCGGTGCGGATAGGGGATGCCGGCGAGCGTATAGGGATGGTGGATGCCGCCCGCCTTCCGTGTCGCGAACGGCAATTTGAGCACGGCGGCGGACGAGCGGCCGGGGAAGAACTCGCGCGCGTCCTCCGCGAATTTTTCCGCATTGTGCTGCGCGATTTCGGAGACCAGCACGGCGCGATCGACCAGCATGGCGCCGCGCTCATGGCGTTCCTGAAGGATCGAACGCCCACGCCTGCGCGAGATGTCGACGAACCAGATGGTGAGTGGCGCGACCACGAAAACCGAGACGAGGATCGAGCCGATCAGCGCCCGGATGGTGGTCTCCCAGGCCTGCTGCACGGCCGGGATATAGGGCACCACGGGCATGACCGTTTTGTAGATCTCGCCATTGGGCAGGGTGACGTTGACGCGCTTGTTGGGATTGAGGTCGACCCAGTTCCAGAGCGCCGAATAGATCTTCATGCAGACGAGCTGGAATCCGTGCTCGTCGAGGCGGATCGAGAGGATGACGAACCAGGCCGCGAGGAAGGCGAAGAACCAGACCATGATGGGCAGCCGCGCGCCCGAAAACCACATCAGCATCTCGTGGGTGAGAAGCTGGCTTCCGCGCGTGAAATTGCCGGCGTTGCGATGGACTTTGCCCCGCGCCGAATGATGGGTCAGGGGTATGGCGCGGCCATCGGTGCGGATGTCCTTACGCGCCATGGTATTGCTCCAGGCGCTTGTCCGCATTGGCGATGATCCGCTCGCGGAATTCGGGATATTGCTCGCTGATGATGACGTCGAGCGCGAGCTGCATGAACTCGCTGATCCGCGCCAATCGGCGGTGGCTGGACGTGATGACGCTCGCCGTGCCGAGATAGGCATCGACTGCCGCCCGGATGATCTCGGAGGGCTTGCATTCCTGGTCCGTCGCGAGGGCCAGAATGCGATCATACTGCTGGCGGTCGAGCCGGACCGTGCAGTGCCGTGTCGTCGAGGACAAACCAGCCTCCTAGCAGAGAGGCTGGTGGGGACCTGAGAAAGCGTGTGGAGATATAACCGATCGCGCGGTGGGCGGCAAAGAGAAATGGGGAACACAGAGCGCGTGGCACCACGTGGCACGGCTAAGTCACTGAAAGCTTGGGATAAACAGACTCCCTCGCGAACGTCCCACGCCGTGGCACGCTCTCCGGTCGCCCTAAGCTATTGAGGGAACACGGGAATCCTGCACCTTCAGGTGCGTAGGGTGTGCTAATCCCAAGAGCCCGATCCCCTGTCCCTGGGCCTGTTACGATGTCGTCGGAGAGGAGCCGGTTGCCGGGACCGGCGAGGTACGCGCCGCCGTGAGGCGGAACGCGCGAGGCCGGTGTCACCGATCCGATCAGGGCGCGAAAAGCCCCGATGCGCAGCATCAACGTCGGCCAAAGGGCCGCGTTGGAAAGGCGAGGATCGTGACCCGAAGGGCGGAGACAAGGCGCATGCCTTGGCTCCGTGAGGTTGGGCTCTCGTTGCCTGAAGGGCATCGGGAGCCCTAGCGAATAGAGCCGTCGTCGGGCGCAGGCCCGATGCGCCCTGGACTTGCCCCGCTTAAGTGGAGAGGCATTTGCTCAGCGTGACGCGGTTCGTTCGAACTGCGCGGGGCTGATGTAGTCGAGCGCGGAGTGACGC